>DASYVW010000170.1:5000-11252 GCA_035936675.1 Gemmatimonadales bacterium | reverse complement strand
AGCCGCCAGAGCCCGGGTGCTCGCCGGATTGGCCGCGGTGGACTGCTTGGTCCTCTTCGATGAGGACACCCCACTCGAGCTTATCACCCGGCTCCAGCCGGATGTCCTGGTCAAGGGCGCGGACTATTCGCGGGATGCGATCGTCGGTGCCGAGCTCGTCGAGTCCCGCGGCGGGCGGGTTGTCCGCGTGCCGCTCGTCCACGGCTTTTCGACTTCATCCATTGTGGAGCGTCTCCGTGCCACGTCCTGACGGCCGGGCCAACGATCAGCTGAGACCTCTGGTGCTCGAGCGCCGGGCCAACCCCTATGCTGAGGGCTCCTGCCTGATCCGAATGGGCGGCACCCTGGTGCACTGCACGGCGAGCGTCGAGCCGGGGGTCCCGGGATTTAAGAAAGGCACCGGCGAAGGGTGGGTCACCGCCGAGTATGCCATGCTTCCTCGCGCCACCGTCGAACGAACCTCACGGGAGCGGAACGGACCGGGTGGCCGTACGCAGGAGATTCAGCGACTGATCGGCCGCTCATTGCGGGCGGCGATGGCCACAATGGCGTTCGGCGAGTTCACCGTCCGGATCGACTGCGATGTATTGCAGGCGGATGGGGGCACCCGGACAGCAGGCATCACCGGCGGCTGCGTCGCCCTGGCGGATGCTTGCGCCTGGCTGGCGGAGCGTACCGGGCAGCCCTCCCCCTTTGGCCAGCTGGTTGCCGCCGTATCTGTCGGCGTGGTCGAAGCCGAGGTTCGCCTCGATCTCGCCTATGCTGAGGACAAGGACGCCGGTGTGGATTCCAATATCGTGATGGTCGAGCCGGCCGAGTTTGTGGAAGTCCAGGGGACCGGCGAGCACGCCACCTTCACCCGAGGTCAGCTCGAGACGATGCTGGATTCGGCCGAGCGGGGCATTACTGAGCTCTTTAGGGCCCAACGTCGGGTGCTCGGCTGGTGAAGCTGCTCGCGGCCACCCGAAACCTCGGCAAGCAGCGGGAGATTCGCCGCATACTCGGGCCGAGCGGGCTGGAGATCGTGTTTCCCGACGACATCTGGCTGCGGGAAACCTCCGATGGCGATGCACTCGAGCTCGCCGACAGCTTCGAGGTCAATGCTCGGCGGAAGGCCGAATACTTTGCCCGCCTGAGCTCGCTGCCGACCTTCGCCGACGATTCCGGTCTCGAGGTCTTCGCGCTCGGCGGGGAGCCCGGGGTCCGGTCGAAACGGTGGAGCGGGGCATCCGGCAGCGCCGCCGAGGTGGACGCCGCCAATAACGCCGAACTGCTCCGGCGCCTGGCGGGCGCGCCGGAGTCGAGGCGGCTGGCCCGGTATCGCTGCGTCATCGTGTTTCTGAAGTCGGCCGGTGACGTGCGCACGGTCTGCCAGGGCGATTGTACCGGCCGGATACTGGAGGAGCCTCGCGGGACCGAAGGGTTTGGGTACGATCCGCTCTTCTTTAGTGACGAGCTGGGCAAGACCTTCGGCGAGGCGACGGCCGTGGAGAAGGATGCGGTGAGCCACCGTGGGCGCGCATTGAGAGCCTTGGCCCAGAGTCTGGCCGTTGATGGGCGCTTCAGCGCGGGGCAAGGCTAGGCTAACTTCAGGCCCTTCGGGGTGTGGCGCAGTCCGGTAGCGCGCCTGCTTTGGGAGCAGGAGGTCCCGGGTTCGAATCCCGGCGCCCCGATGGCGTCAGCCAGCACCACTAATAGAGAACGAGCTGTCAGGGTGTCGCTGGGTCTCTCACTCGCAGACGTTGAGGAGGTCCGTATGACGGTCAAGCTGGGGATCACGCTCGCAGTCCTGGCGCTGGTGACTACCGGGTCGGGGTGCGGTAGACAGAAGCCTGAAAGCGGAACCGTCGACGCAACGAAAGACAGCACCAGCGCGGCGGTCGTCAGCGATACTTCCATGAATACCACGAATGCGAGCCTTCAGTGGGGCCCGGCGCCCGCCGTGTTCCCCGCTGGGGCAAAGATGGCGGTTGTCAGCGGTGACCCGAGCAAGGCGGAGCTCTTTCAGGTCGAGCTTTCCATGCCCAACGGGTACAAGATCCCGCCGCATTTTCACCCCACGGATGAGGTCGTCGAGGTCAAGGAGGGCACGTTCCTGGTGGGAATGGGCGATACGCTCGACTCCAAGAAGACCGGCCCCATGAAGCAGGGCGATAAGGCGACGGTGCCAGCGAACGCGCACCACTTCGGCATTGCTCGGGGCGCGACCATCGTGGCGGTGAGCGCCAAAGGTCCGTTCGCGCTGACCTACGTCAACCCGGCGGATGATCCTCGGAAGAAGCCATCAACGCCGTAGCCCCCGAGCGCCGGTGCCAAGCCAAGAGTAACGCAGACTCATCGGCCAGGACCCTACCGGCAACCTGAAGGGCCAACGATGCGGACGTACGTACTGTCTCTCCTGTCTCTCGGAGCGCTGGTCGCGCTCGGGGCGGCCGTCGTCGGGACTACCCGGAATCCTTCGGGGGCGCTCTTCCCCGTCGGGCCTTGGTACGCACCAACCGAGCTCCTGGGCGCGACGGCGAGGTGGAGTGGCGGCCAGGAGAATGGCTACGCACCGGGCCTCAGGCGGATGCTCGACAGCCTTCGGGCCTCCAAGGCTCGGGTGGTGCTCTCGACCCTGCGGGGCAAGATGAAAAATGCCGACGGGACCCTGAGCATCGACAACTTCCGGGCCGAGATCGGGAAGTGGGCCACAGCGGCTGACGTGGCGTCGTATTTCAGCGACGGCACCATTATCGCAATCAATGTAATGGACGACAATGCGACGGCTTGGACCGTCCCGGTGAGCCCCGCTCAGGTGGACAGCCTGGCGCAGATCGTGAAGCAGACCTGGCCGAACGCGGTCGTCTCCACCCGGACCACGCCGGCGCAGTTGGGAAGTTATGTCTTCAAGTACCTCGATATGGCGTGGGCCCAGTACAGCGGCCCCTATCGGGACGGTCCGCCGCAGCAGTATCGCGATACCCAAGTGGCCGGTGCCAAGGCCCGAGGCCTCGGCCTGGTCCTCAGCCTCAACGTGCTGGACGGCGGGTGTGGGTCACCCACTTCGGCCTGCCTGAGCGGGATCCCGGGCACGGATATCTGGGGCACCTACGAGAACGCTGCTCGGCTGCGGCGATACCAGATGAGCGCCGCCGAGCTTCGCGTGTACGGCAAGGTCTTCATTGCGGAGCCCTACAACTGTGCCCTGCTGCCGTGGCGGTACAGCGTCACGTATGTCCGGAAGAGCTTCATGACGGACGAGCAGTACTCCGGAATCGTGAATTTCGATCAGCGGCCCGACGTGATCGAGGCCTGGCAGCAGCTCGTCGCGCTGGCAAAGGGGCGCACGGCAGGGCAGTGTCGGCGAACGGCGCCGTGATCGCGGTGTATTTTCGAATACGTGAGCGCCCGTAGCTCAGTTGGATAGAGCAACAGCCTTCTAAGCTGTGGGTCGCAGGTTCGAGTCCTGCCGGGCGCGTCTTACTTCTCCGAATCCCGCCCCGCTACCGGTGTCTTGCGCGCCTGCTCTGCCTCCTCCTCATAGAACTCCTTCGCCGCATCCTTCCGGCTGGCTCGCCCGCTGCGCCGTACGATCTCCTCCTGCTTCTCTTTGGTTATCCCCGTTACTTCGTCGTTCTGGAGGGCGGGCACACCCTCATCGCTTTTCCTGGCCATGCGTCGGCTCCTTCCCGTTCGGCTGGTTCATCCGACAACGGCCTGAAATATCGACTGACAACCCACGTCAGTAGGTGACGGTGGACACCGATGCGGGAAGCAGGGATATTGGTGCACCGCCCTAACCTGAATCAAGATGACCTCATCCTTGGCAATCCCCAGCGGTCCCTCCGAGAAATCACGTGGTGTGGCGCTCGCCCTGGCGGCCGTGTTAGGGCCCTTCGGGGCCCACCGCTTCTATGTCGGGAAGACCGGTACCGGTGTGCTCATGCTGTGCACACTTGGAGGAGTTGGGCTCTGGTATCTCTATGATCTGATCCTGGTCTCGGGAGGGTCGTTCCGGGATGCCGAAGGCCGCCTGGTCTCCAAGTGGGACCCTGAGGCGCCGCCTCGTCACCCGACCGAGCTGGCGGAGGAAGTGCTCGACGAGCTGTCGGCCCTTCGATCCGAGGTCGCCGAGCTCGCGGAACGGCTCGACTTTGCCGAGCGACTCCTGGCCCAGCCGCGCCCGGCCGACAGCGACCCCGTCTCGACCCTGAAAGCCTGAGTAGTGGCCGCAGCGCGTGTGGCCGGGCTGCTCCCCCGGCGGGCCGAGCTTCGGCCCATGCTGCGCCTGGCGGTGCCCGTCGTCGTGGTTCAGGTCGGGATGATGGCCATGGGAGTGGTCGACACCATCATGGTCGGCCACATCTCGGCGCAGGCTCTGGCGGCCGTCGCCCTCGGTAACCTGTACTTCTTCTCCCTGGCCGTCTTCGCCATGGGCACCCTGATGGTGCTGGATCCGGTCGTGGCGCAGGCGGTTGGAGCGCGCGACAGACCGGCCATAGCCCGGGCCGTCCAGCGTGGCGTGCTCATGGCCGGGCTCCTCACCCTGCCGGCCGCCCTCCTGCTCACGGCGGCCGCTCCGGTCTTCGTCCTCGCACGCCAGCCGGCCGAAGTCGTTCCTCTTGCAGCCGCCTATGCACTCAGGTCGGTGCCGGGAACGTTCCCCTTCCTGTTGTTCATCGTCTTCCGTCAGAGCCTCCAGGCGATGGGCCGAACGGTGCCCATCGTCGCCGCGATTGTGGCCGCCAACCTGGCCAACGCGGCGCTCAATTGGATGCTCATCTTCGGGCACCTGGGCTTGCCGGCTATGGGCGTGGTGGGCTCGGCCTGGGCTACGTCGGCCAGCCGGGCGCTGCTCGTGGTCATGTTGTGGCTGGCCGCCAAGCGAGAGCTTGGGCCCTTACTCTCACCGTTCCGCCAAGAGGTCTGGCACCTCGCTCCCCTCGGGCGCATGCTTCGGCTGGGCCTCCCGATAGGAGCCCAACATTTCCTGGAGTTCGGGGCCTTCGCACTGGTGGCGCTGATGATGGGGTGGCTCGGCACCCGGCAGATGGCTGGTCACCAGATCGCGATCAATCTGGCGGCGCTCACCTTCATGGTGCCGCTTGGTGTCGGGGATGCCGCGTCTGTACTCGTAGGCCAGGCGGTCGGACGGGGAGATCCTGGCGGCACGAGAGGAGCCGCGCGCGCCGCCCTCGCTTGCGGCGCCGCTTTCATGACAGTGACTGCGGTGCTCTTTCTCGTGTTCCCCGGACCCCTGGCCCGTCTCTACAGCCGAGACCTCGAGGTCATCGTGATCGCTGCCGCACTGATCCCCATCGCCGGCGTGTTCCAGGTCTTCGATGGACTCCAGGCAGTGGCCGCGGGCGTTCTCCGCGGGGTCGGCGATACCCGCGGGCCCATGCTCATCAACCTGCTTGGGTACTGGGTCCTGGGTCTGCCGCTCAGCGTCTACCTGGGGTTCGTCGCGGGCCTGGGCCCCACAGGGCTCTGGTGGGGGCTGGTACTGGGGCTCGGGGTCGTCGCCACCTCGCTTCTGGTCAGGGTGCGAAGCCGGCTGGCCCGAACCCACAGCCGGGTGGTCATCGACTCCCATCGCTTCGCACCGGGTGAATCGTAACGGCGGCGCCGGCGGAAATCGCCCATAAAAAAGGGGCGGCCGAGGGCCGCCCCCTTCCTGGGTCATGTCCTGCCTATCTCGAGGCCCCTCTGTCCGCTTCGGAGTCCTGCGGTTCCTCAGCTTCCACGTTGATGACGCTCTCGGCGAGGGCCGTGAGCTTCTCGTCGGTGGCCTCCTCCTCCTCGAGGTTCTGCCCCAGGAGGTCATGCACCTGGTCGTAGCCCAACATCCCGGCATAGGTACAGACACATCCGTAGCTCGCGATCTCGTAGTGCTCGACTTTCTGAGCGGCGGCGATCAGCGCCGCATCCATCACCGAGGGCGCGGCGTCCTCTTCCATCATTTTCTTGCCTTCCTCGATCAACCCGGCCATGCCGTCACACTTTTTCCCCTTGGCGGGAACGCCGAGGAGCTTGAATGCCTGATCCAGGCGCTCGACCTGCCCCTCGGTCTGCTCGAGATGCTCCTCGAAGGCAGCCTGGAGCTGCGGATGGGTCGCCGCCTTGATCATCTTGGGCAGCGCCCGCAGGATCTGGCCCTCCGCGTTATAAATATCTTGCAGTTCGTGGACGAGTAGATCGTCCAGCGATTTGAGCTTTGCCATTGTGGATCTCCTTACGTGAACCCGGTGTGGAGAGTGGTCGTTGCAG
>DASYVW010000169.1:0-1752 GCA_035936675.1 Gemmatimonadales bacterium | reverse complement strand
TGACCTCGACCTTGCTGCTCACCCCAAGCACACCTTCGGCCTTTTCCCAAGCCGAGACCGCCGCAGTGCCGGGCCGATCCCCGGCGTCCATGGCGGCGTTCCCTTCATTCATAAAGGCGAACAGCGCCGCCACCCCACGCGGGGCATTCAGGTCGTCGTTCAGCGCTTCGGCCACGTCGCGCTCCAACTGCTCCGCCGCCTTCTTGAACCGCGGGGAGTCGGCCTCAGACCTCGCCTCGAGCAGCCGGTTTTGAAACTGGCCCAGGCGATGAGATCCCTCCCGGGCAGCCGCGAGAGCATCATCGCTCCAGTCGAGCTTTTTTCTATAGTGGGTTCCGAACATCAGCAGTCGAATCGCTTCGGCAGGAACGCCATCCTCCCGGAGATCGCGCGGCGTAAGCACGTTGCCGTACCGCTTAGACATTTTGGTGCCTTCGATATCCAGGAACTCACCGTGCAGCCAAAACCGGGCGAACTCATCCCGTCCGGTGTAGGCACAGCTCTGGGCGATCTCATCCTCGTGGTGGGGGAAGATCAGATCCACGGCCCCCGCGTGGATGTCGAGCACGTCGGTACCTAGGCGCTGGCGGATGAGCTCGAGGGCCATGGCCGAGCATTCGATGTGCCAGCCCGGGCGGCCGCGGCCGAACGGCGCATCCCAGACCGCGCCCACCTTCTCGTCGCCGGGCTCCGGCGCCTTCCACAGGGCGAAGTCCCGAGCGTCCTCCTTCGAATATTCGTCGCTGCTCACCCGCTGGCCTGCGCCAGTCTTGAGCTCCCGGGTGTCCAGTCGCGACAGCCGGCCGTACGAGGGAAATCGAGCGATAGAGAAATAGACCGAGCCGTCCTCGCCCTTGTATGCGACGGTCTTCTCGAGCAGTCTCTCGATCAGGCGGATCATCGCGGGGATGTGCTCCGTCGCCCGGGGATAGACATGCGCCGGGAGAAGGCGCAGGTAGTCACGATCCTCAAAGAACGCCCGCGCGAAGGGCTCTACGTGCTCCTTGAGGGGGATCCCCTTCTCTGCGGCCGCCGCGATGGTCCGGTCGTCCACGTCGGTCAGATTCATTATATGAAGGACCTGATACCCGCTCGCCTCCAGCCAGCGGCGGAGAAGGTCCTCAAAGAGGAAGGTCCTGAAGTTGCCGATGTGGGCGTAGTTGTAGACTGTGGGGCCGCAGGTGTAGAGCGAGACTTGGCCCTCCTGGAGTGGCTCGAAGGGCTCGACCTTCCTGCTCAAGGTGTTGTAGAGCCTGAGGGCCATTAACCGGCAGCCCCGGCGGTGGCGGCCTGCGAGATGGCCTCGCCGCTGGCGCCGCCTTTGACCGTCACATGCACGCGGCGTTGCTCGAAGGGGCTCTCGATCGCTTCCCGAGAGAAGCGGTTGATCAGCCGGCGCCTGAACTCGCGCGCCACATTCCACTGAGAACCGGGCTGGGTCTTGAGGAGGGTTCGGATGACCACGGCGTTGTCCGTCAATGACTCGACGCCGAGCACTTCGACCGGACCGTCCAGTTGAAGGCCCCAGACAGAGTCGGTCGAGAACTGGGCCGCCTCGTCGCGCACCACCGACAGGATGCGATCCACGTCCTCGGTGTAGGGGACCGAGATGTCCACCACCGCGCGAGCCCAGCCTCGGGTCTTGTTGCTGATCACCTTCATCTCGCCGTTGGGAATCACGACCATGGTCCCCTCGAGGTCGCGAAGCACCACCACCCGCATGGTCATGCGCTCCACCACCCCACTCTTCCC
>DASYVW010000168.1:0-5405 GCA_035936675.1 Gemmatimonadales bacterium | reverse complement strand
CACCAAGCCTACCAATGCAGCTCCGGGAATCGGCTACATGTTTCAGGGCGGGAGCGATATCAGCGCCAACGACCCCTACGCCAAGGCGGACAAGAACACCAAGTTCATCGCCTCGCCGCCGCACTACATGATCATGTGGGCCTTCGACCCGGCAACCACGGGCCTGCCGACCACGCCAAAGAAGACCGGCAGCTGGATCATGTGGGCGGGAACGCCGTATGCGCATCTGATGGTGAATCAGGTGCCGTGAGCGGTCCTCCCGGCCTCTCGTTATCTTGCCAATTCACCTACCCGCGGCCTGATCCTACGCCTGAAAGGAGCTCGTCCTGAACGCAGAGAGCACCCGCGCTCGAACGGTGCGTCCGGACCCGATCCCGTCCACCCGCGAGGCTGACGCGGGGTCCGAATTGGCCTGGCGGAGCATCAACGCGATTCGCGCCCTCTCGATGGATGCGGTAGAGCAAGCTCAGTCCGGCCACCCGGGCACGCCGATGGCCCTCGCGCCCGCCGCGTACGTGCTCTGGAACCGTTTTCTCCGTCATAATCCGCTTAACCCCGAGTGGCCCGACCGCGACCGGTTCGTGCTTTCCTGCGGGCATGCCTCGATGCTGCTCTACTCCCTGCTGTATCTGAGTGGGTACGATCTCTCGCTGGAGGACATCAGGAACTTCCGGCAGTGGGGATCCCGCACACCCGGCCACCCCGAGCGGGGGCACACCCCGGGCGTGGAGACGACAACCGGACCACTGGGGCAGGGGTTCGCCAACGCCGTCGGGATGGCTATCGCGGAGCGGTTTCTCGCCGATCACTTCAACCGGCCCGACCACACGATCGTGGATCATCGGGTGTGGGCATTTGCCAGCGACGGCGACCTCATGGAAGGGGTGGCCAGCGAGGCCGCCTCGATCGCGGGGCATCTGCGCCTGGGTAAGCTCACGGTGATGTATGACGACAACCACATCACCATCGACGGCGACACCGCTCTGACCTTCTCGGAGGATGTGAGCCGCAGGTTCGAGGCCTACGGCTGGCAGGTTCTGAGGGTGGGGGACGGCAATGATCTCGCCGCCATAGCCGCGGCGTTCGAGTCGGCTCGCGCCGAGACCACCCGTCCGTCACTCGTGGTGCTGCGCACCGTCATTGCCGATCCAGCTCCCACCAAACGCAACACGGCAGAAGCCCATGGTGCACCGCTGGGCGCGGAGGAGGTGCGACGGACCAAGGAGATCATGGGCTGGCCGGTGGAGCCCAAGTTCTTCGTGCCGGACGATGCGCTCGCTCACTGGCGCGGCGCCGTCGCTCGAGGAGCGGAGCTCGAGGGGATCTGGCAGAGGCACTACGACAGGTACGCGAGCGCTCATCCCGCGCTGGCCGACGAGCTCCAGCGCTGGCTCTCCGGGAAGCTGCCGGATGGATGGGACCGCGACCTGCCGGTGGTCACCCCGGCCTCGGGAGCCCTGGCTACCCGGCAGGCTTCCGGCCTGGCCCTTCAGGCCATCGCTTCCGCGATGCCCAATCTTGTCGGCGGCTCGGCCGACCTTGGGGGCAGCACCGGCACCACGCTGAAGCAGGGCGGCGTATTCGGACCGGCGTCCACCGGGCGCACCTTTCATTGGGGCGTACGGGAGCACGGAATGGCCGCGTGTCTCAACGGAATAGCCGCGCATGGCGGCCTCCGTCCATTCGGCAGCACCTTCCTGGTTTTTTCCGATTACATGAAGCCGGCGATCCGCCTCGCAGCCATCATGCGGCTTCCGGTGATCTACATCGGTACCCACGACTCGATCGGCCTGGGGGAAGACGGACCCACCCACCAGCCAGTCGAGCACTTGGCCATGCTCAGAGCCATCCCCAATCTGGTGACGCTCCGTCCGGCCGATGCTACGGAGACCGTAGAGGCATGGCGGTTTGCCATCGGGCGCCGGGAGGGGCCGACAATGCTGGTGCTTTCCCGGCAAAAGCTGCCGGTTCTCGATCGAAAGTCACTGGGTGCCGTCGAAGGCGTGAGACGGGGCGCATACGTGCTCCTCGATCCAGCCGGCCCTGGCTCGATTGACGCGATCCTGATTGCCACCGGATCCGAAGTCGGCGCCGCGCTCGACGCCGCGCGCCAGCTGCACGCGGGCGGGGTGCGGGTGCGCGTCGTGTCGATGCCGTCCTGGGAGCTCTTTGCGACCCAGGCGGGGTCATACCGGGACCAGGTCTTGCCACCGGCGGTGCGGGCTCGCGTGGCCGTGGAAGCAGCCGGGCCGATGGGATGGTCCCGCTGGACTACGGACGATGGCGTCATGCTTGGTATCGAAGGCTTCGGTGCCTCGGCACCGGGAGAGCGCTTGTTCCAGGAGTTCAAGCTCACTCCGGACCACATCGCCCGGACGGTAAAGCGGCTTCTGCCGCAGCGGGAGGGTACATGAATCCGCTGCTCCGGCTGGGTGAGTTGGGTCAGAGCGTCTGGTACGACTACATCACCAGAGATCTCCTGGCCTCGGGCGAGCTCGCGCGACTCATTGCCGCGGACGGCCTGCGGGGGATGACCTCAAACCCAACCATTTTCGATAAGGCGGTGGCGGGAAGCCGGCTTTACGACGCCGACATTCGCCGGCTGGCGGACAAGGGGGCAAGCGCGGGTGAGATCTTCGAGGCGCTGGCGGTGGCCGACGTCAGGGCGGCGTGCGATGCGTTCCTGCCGCTGTACGAACGTTCCGGCGGAGCGGATGGACTGGTGTCGCTGGAGGTCTCACCGACCCTGGCCCACGATGCCGATGTCACTGTGCATGAGGCAGAACGTCTCTGGAGCGCGCTGAGTCGGCCCAACGCGATGATCAAGATTCCGGGAACCCGAGCCGGGCTGTCGGCCATCACCCGTTGCATCGGCGCCGGCATCAACGTGAACGTCACGCTGCTGTTTTCGGTCGAGCGATATGCCGAGGTGATCGAGGCGTTCCTGGCCGGGATGGAGCAGCGCCTCGACCGGAAGGTACCGATCGGATCGGTGGTCTCGGTGGCCAGCTTCTTCGTGAGCCGGGTGGACGGAAAGATCGATCCGTTATTGGATCAGACCCCGAGCGGAGCACCGCTGCGGGGCACAGCCGCCATCGCCAATGCGTGCGTGGCGTACCGCCTGTTCGAGAAGACTCTGCGCCAGCGGCGTTGGAGGCGCCTTGCCCAGTCCGGAGCTCAGCCCCAGCGGCCGCTCTGGGCTTCGACCAGTACGAAGGACCCGCGCTACCCCGATACCTACTACGTCGAAGCACTGGTCGCGCCGCAGACGGTGAATACGCTCCCGCCCGAGACGCTCGAGGCCTACCGCGACCACGGCCATCCGGACGTGCGGATCCATGAGAGGGTGGCCGCGGCCCCGGCGCAGCTGGAGGCGCTGGCGCGAGCGGGAATCGACCTGGGCCGCGCCACCCATGAGCTGGAGGTCGAGGGGGTCGAGAAGTTCGCCGCCTCGTACCGGTCGCTCCTGGCGGCGATCGACGCCAAGATCGGCCAGCTGGTATGAGCCGTCCGGGCTGGGGGCGCCTCTCTCTCACCCATTGGATCTTCATCGGGATGGCAGCCGGCATCCTGCTCGGCTGGCTGGCCCCCGGCACAGGGGCCCAGCTGAAACCGCTTTCGACCGTCTTCCTCCGAATGATCAAGTCGGTCGTCGTCCCCATCATTTTCGGGACGCTGGTGGTCGGGATCGCGGGGCATGGGGACGATATCAAGCGCATCGGCAGGCTCTTCATCAAGTCGATGGCCTACTTCTGGGCCATGACGGCCATCGCGCTGGCTATCGGACTCATTGCGGTCCATCTCACCAAACCCGGCATCGGGGTGGTGCTGCCGCCCATCGATCCCCATGCCGCGCTGCCCACCGCGGCCCCGACCACCATCGGCGGCTTCCTGGAGCATATCGTACCCCGAAGCTTCTTCGAGGCCGCGGCCAACAACGAGGTGCTTCAGGTGGTCTTCTGGGCCACCCTGTTCGGTATTGCGCTCACCCAGGTGCGCGGCAAGCCCAAGGAGGCCATGCTCGGCTTCTGTGAGGGCCTGGCACAGGTCATGTTCCGCTTCGTCGCCATCGTGATGAAGTTCGCCCCGGTCGGCATCGGCGCCGCCATGGCGGTCACGGTAAGCCACAGTGGGATAGCCGTTCTCAAGAACCTCGGCTTGCTCGTTGCCACCCTGTATGGCGCGCTCATCGTTTTCGCCTTGGTGGGACTGCTGCCTGTGGCCCTCCTCACCCGGATTCCGATCCGGCGCTTCATCCGCCAGGTCAAAGATCCTGCGATCATCGCATTCACCACTACATCGTCCGACGCGGCCTTGCCGCTGGCGATGGAGCGAATGATCGAGTTCGGCGTCCCCCGGCGAATCGTGGCCTTCGTGATGCCGACCGGGTACTCGTTTAATTTGGACGGCTCGACGCTCTACCTCGGAGTGGCATCGATGTTCGTGGCTCAGGCCGCGGGCGTAGATCTCTCGCTGGGCCAGCAGTTGGCGATGATGCTGACCCTGCTCATCACCAGCAAGGGTATTGCGGCGGTGCCCCGGGCCTCGCTCGTGGTGCTCTCCGGCGTCCTTACGACGTATGGTTTACCGCTCGAGGGAGTCGCCGTGATCCTTGGCGTGGATGAGCTCATGGATATGGCGCGGACGATGGTAAACCTGGTGGGAAACTGTCTTGCCACCGTGGTCATGGGCCGATGGGAGGGCGAGTTCAAGCCGGGCACCGAGTCGGTCGCCCAGGCAGTACCAGCCAAAACCGCTCTGCCCGCCATGGCTCCGGAGAGCAGCGGAACCTGACTCGTACATTCTCACATGTCTATTTGCGAAGTCGTCGTGCGAAGCCTTGGCGACCTCATCGACAAGGTGACCCCGACCGAACCGGATCCAAGGACCGGGCGCCGGCGGGACAGCGGCGTTTATCGAGGCGACCGCGATGCACGCTGGCCGCTGCTCACCAGCCTGGATAAGCTCGGCGGGGCCACCTCACCACACAGCAAGGCCGACCTCGAGGAGCACATCCTGCGGAATTTCATCCGCTACTCGCGGCCGTACTTCGCCCAGCCACCGGTGAATGAGTGGGAGGTGCTCGTTGCCGCCCAACACCACGGCCTTCCCACCCGGCTGCTCGACTGGACCTACTCTCCCCTGGTGGCGGCTCACTTTGCCACTATCGGTGGCGACCATGAATCGGACAGAGTCGTGTGGCGGCTCGACTGGAAGAGCGTGCACCGGTCGTTCGGCCTTCCCGAGCTCGCGCTTCTGATTCAGGACCTCGAGGGAATCCTGGGAGGGGACCGTCCGCTGACACCCGGGACCTTGTTCTCGGCGTCAGGAGGGGCCAGAGAGTTCGCTTGCATGCTGGAGCCGCCGTCCCTGAATGCCCGGATAGCGGCCCAGTCGTCTACCTT
>DASYVW010000167.1:0-4493 GCA_035936675.1 Gemmatimonadales bacterium | reverse complement strand
CGGGCCCGTCCTCGACCTGATAAAAGATTCCCCAGGCGCCCGGGCCCACATGGGTGGCCAGCACGCCGGTCGCCAGGGCGACAAAGCAGTCACGCGGCCGGTATTTCTCGACCAAAGCGGCCTGGATCCGCTGGGCTACGTCCGGCGCGTCAGCGTGGGCTACCCCGAAGCGTATCACCTTCGGGCGCGGCGTGAGCCGCTGCTCCAGTTGACTCAGAACCCGGGCTTCCACGTTCTCGCGTCCCCGCACACGCTCGATGGGCACGACGTGGCCCTCGCGGTCCAGTGAGAGGATCGGCTTGACGTCGAGCATCCCGGCCAGCCACGCCTTGCCCCGAGAGATCCGACCCGAGCGGAGCAGATTGTCGTAGCGGTCCACCGTCAGAAGCATGCCGGACCGGCTCCGCACTCTGGCCAGCTCCGCCGCGATTCGTTCGCCGGTCCACCCCGATTCGGCCAGCTCGGCGCCGCGCAGGGCCAGGAGGCCGACCCCGAAGGACGCCGATCGGCTGTCCACCAGGTGAATTCTCTCGAGGCCGGCGGCACGAATGGCGGCCTGGGCGGCGTTAAAGGTGCCGGAGAGCACAGACCCGAGCAGCACCGCGACGACCTCGTCGGCTTCCCCCCTCGCGTCTCGAAACGCCTGAATGAAGTCGGCCGGCGCCGGCTGCGATGTGGTCGGCAGCTCGGTGGACCGGCGGAGCCGGCGATAGAAGTCCTCCGGCTTCAACTCCACCCGGTCCCGGAAGGTGGAATTCCCAAACACGACCTGCAACGGCACCAGGGCAATGCGATGGCGATCGAGAATCGCATCGAGGAGATCGGCGGAGCTGTCGGTCACCACCGCCACCGCCCGCCGGTCCGAGTGGGCCAGGCGCCGATGCTGGGCCCGCATGTCTTGTGCCTTGGCGGTATCCACTCGACCCCAACGTGCCGCATAGCTAAAGACGGCATCAGGGGTGTCGGTGTGCACATGGATCTTGAGGATGTCACCTGTAAGGGCCACCACGGTGGACCCGCCGAAGGTGTGCATCGCCGCCCGAACTTCGTTGGCCGGGGGAAGCCGGTCACCGCGTACCAGCACTTCGGTGCAGAACTGGAAGTCTCGCTCGACGGCGACATCGAACATTGCGGCGGGTGCCATCGAATCCGAGTCCGAGTCGCTCAAGGGATCGACGCCCAGCGTCGAGTCGCCATCGATGTAGCGGACCACACCCTCGAGCATGCGAACGAAGCCCTTGCCACCGGCGTCAACGACGCCCGCTTCCTTGAGTACGGCCATCTGCTCGGGCGTACGAGCCAGGGCAGCTTCTCCTTCCTCGAGCAACCGCCGCATGAACGCCCCGATGTCGTCGGACAGGCCGGCAGTCGGCTCGGCGGCCACGGCCGCGTCTCGCGCCACCGTGAGGATGGTCCCTTCCCGCGGATCCTCGAGCGCTTCGTCCAGCCGCTCCGCTCCGCTGTGCACCGCGCGTGCGATGTCGGGGGCAGTTGCCACCGCGAGGTCGCCCAGGGCGTCGGTGAATCCGAGCAGGAAATGCGCGAGCATCATTCCGGAGTTGCCGCGCGCTCCCAGCACCGCGGCGCGTGCCATGGTGCGGGCGGTGTCCGGAAGTGAAGCGTCGCCGAGCGCTCGGAGAGCGTCGGCGACGGCTCGCAGGGTCAGGCTGAAGTTGGTCCCGGTATCTCCGTCGGGCACCGGGAAGACGTTGATCCGGTTGATCTCATCTCGTCCCGCGGCGACCCACTCAGCCGCGGCAAAGAGCGAGCGTGCCAGACGGGGCCCGTCAACATATGCGATTCCGACGGCCCGGACCGTCGGATCACTCCGCGATGACGGAGACGCGAAGCTCAGCGTGGACCTCGGGATGCAGCCGGACCGTCACGGCATGCTCCCCGATCGTCTTGATCGGGTGCTCCAGCTCGATCCGCCGCCGGTCGATCGTGTGTCCCTGGCGAGCGAGCGCGTCGGCGATGTCCTGCGATGTGATGGAGCCGAAGAGCTTGCCTTCCTCCCCGGCCTTGCCCGAGAGCGCCAGGCTCACGCCACCGAGCGTCGAGGCCAGCCGCTCCGCCTCCGTGCGCTCGGCCTGGTTTTTGACCGTGCGAACCCGGGTCTCCGCTGCGATGCGTTTCTTGTTACCCTCCGTGGCTTCGTAGGCAAGACCCTGGGGCAGCAGGTAGTTTCGGGCGTACCCTGGCTTGACCCGGACCACCTCGCCGGCCCGTCCGAGGGTCTTGATGTCCTCCCGCAGAATCACTTCGATCATGGAGCCTTCCTCAGGTGGCCGACGTCGCCAGGCGACGCCGGAAATCTAGCCAGGTGTCGGCCAGGCCAAGCAGGGTCAGCCCGCCCACGACGAACGGTAGGAGAAACATGGCGACCACCCCCAGGGTAGCTATCACTAGGCGCGGCACTCGCTTGGATCCGGCCGAGAACACCGCCAAGCCGCGCGCGGCGTAGAGGACCGACCACACGAGAAGGAGATTACTCCCCAGGCCAGTCCAAGCCGGCGACCAGGGCAGGAGACAGAGTCCCAGCCCTGCGACCCACCCCCACACCAGCTGATCATTGAACTTGAACGCGGCAAACGCGGTGGGAGCGGGGCCAACTGGGCGGGCGACGATCCGGTGATACCAGCTCCAGGCCAACCGCAGGCCCGCGAGGCCCGCCAGGAAGAGCAGGGCGGGGTAGAACGCGCCGATGGTGCGGACCGTCGCGGACATTTGGTCCAGCAGCCCCTGGCCGGCAAACCCGGTGTCCCCAACCACTCCCAGCTGGACCATCAATTCCCGGTTATAGGTCCAGAGCTCGTTCTCGACCGCCCGTCGGACGGCTCCCCAGGCGATATTGAGTCGCCACATCCATAATGTAAGAGCGACCCCCGCCACAGCCGTGGCGGCCAGAGCTCGGGAGAACCGCGCCGAGGGGCGCCAGACGGTCAGCGCGAGGAAGGTCCCGATCAGGAGCACGGCGCCGGCCCGGGCGACCTGCGCGGCCAGCCCTCCTCCCTGATTCAGCCAGAGTACCGTCCAGATCCCGGTGGCCATCAGGCAGAGCCATTCTCTCACGCTGGCAGGACGGGTAAGCAGCAGCAGCCCCGCGAGAGGTCCGAAGAGCAGGACCGGCGGGGCCAACAGCAGATACCCGATCAGGACAGCGATGGCTCCCCAGGTCCATGGAGTCTGGGCCCGTGCGGCCGCACCGCTGCCACGTCGTCCCAGTGCGGTCAGGCGCCGAACCCCTTGATGTACGGCAGCAGGGCCAGCTGGCGGGCCCGTTTGATCGCGGTGCTGAGCTGGCGTTGGTGCCTGGCGCAAGTGCCCGAGAGCCGGCTGGGCAGGATCTTGCCGCGCTCGGTTAGGAATCGGGAGAGGGTCCGCTCGTCCTTGAAGTCGACCACCCGCACGCCGGATTCGCAGATGGCGCAGGTCTTCTGCGGGCGCCTCATTCGTCGTCCTCCTCGTCGGTTTTGCCTGCGGTCACCGGGACCGGCTGGGCTCCCTCGCTCACCACGACCAGGAACCGGAGCACTCCCTCGTCGAGCTTGATGGCACGCTCGAACTCGGGCAGGGCGGTGGCATCGGCGTCGAACTTGGCCACGACGTAGTATCCCGTCTCGTGCTTCTTGACTGGATAGGCGAACGTCCGCTTGCCCCAGTGATTCACCTGAGGAGGTTCGGCGCCGGCTTTTTGGATCAGAGCATGGAAGCGCGCGAGGCGCTCATTGATGGCGGCCTCTTCGAGCGCGCTGTCGAAGATATAGACCACCTCGTACTGACGGGTCATGACACCTTCCTTTGGACTGGGGCCGGCAGCAACCCGCCGGCTCGGTTGCCCCGGACCTGGTGCAGGCGCCGGGGAGGAGATTTGTGGACGGGAAGATAATAGGAGGCGGGGCACCGGGGCAGCGGGGCTGCGACTCCGCCGGCATCAACTACTGAATCGGAACAGCATCACGTCGCCGTCCTGCACTACGTATTCCTTGCCCTCGGCCCGGGAGAGCCCCTGCTCCCGTGCTGGTTTCCAGCCGCCGACTCGAACGAAGTCGCCGTAGGCGACCGTTTCCGCCCGGATGAACCCCTTCTCGAAATCCGAATGGATCACGCCCGCGGCTGCCGGCGCCTTATCGCCCCGGTGGACGGTCCATGCGCGCACCTCCTTCTCGCCGGCCGTGAAGTAGCTCTGCAACCCGAGGATGTGATAGGCTGCGTGCGCCAACCGATCGAGCCCAGACTCGGTGAGTCCCAGCGATTCGAGAAACTCGCTCCGGTCCTCCGGCGCCAGCTCGGCGAGCTCCGCCTCGACCTTGGCGGAGAAGGTGACCACTTCGGCGGTCTCGCCATCGCGATCGAGTGCCGCCCGGAGCGCGTCCACGAACCGGTTCCCCGCACTGATCTCGCTCTCAGCAACATTGGCTGCATAGAGAACTGGTTTGGCGGTGAGCAGGTTGAACGACTGGAACGCGGCCGCCTCTTCAGCGGTGGGCACG
>DASYVW010000166.1:0-2407 GCA_035936675.1 Gemmatimonadales bacterium | reverse complement strand
GCCACCGCTGCCGAGCTTCACGATCCACGCATCCAATCCGAACATGCGGCTCCATGTGGCGCGGTTGAATACCGGTTTCGGACGCGTTGAGAGATAGCCTGGGTTGACGCGGTGCGCTATGTAGGCGAGGGCCGGCGCCCGGTCGCAAATCACCGACGCCGCTCCCGAAACCCCGCTAACTTCCTCCCCAATGAACGCCAACCGTCTGTCCACCTCGCCGTCGGCATACCTCCAGTCGGCTGCACATCAACCGATCCACTGGTACCCCTGGGGACGCGAGGCATTCGCCGCTGCCGAGACGGGAGACAAGCCGGTGCTGCTCGACGTCGGCGCCGTCTGGTGCCATTGGTGTCATGTCATGGATGGTGAGTCGTACGAAGATCCTGCCATCGCCGACTTCCTCAACCAGCACTTCGTGTGCATCAAGGTGGATCGGGACGAGCGCCCCGACGTGGACGCCCGCTATCAGCGTGCGGTCCAGACCATCACCCAGCAGGGTGGCTGGCCTCTCACTGCTTTCCTGACCCCCAAGGGCGAGGTCTTTTTCGGCGGGACCTACTTCCCACCGGATGGTAAGTACGGCCGGCCGGGCTTTCGCAGCGTTCTCGCCAGCGTGCTGGAAGCATACCGCGGCAGGCGCGATGAGGTACTGGCGCAGGCAGGGGCGATCCGTCGCGTTCTCGACGAGCATCTCGACGAAGCCGCCCCGGGGCAAGTCTCACCGGCCATCCTGGACGAGGCAGTGTCCCAGATGGCCCGGGTGTTCGATCCGGTGAACGGTGGATTTGGGGCGCAACCCAAGTTCCCCAATCCGGGTGCCATCACGCTGCTGCTGCACCGCTGGCACGATCAACCGTCGGATCAGATCCGGAACATGGTGGACCGGACTCTCCAGGGGATGGCACGCGGCGGCATTCACGATCAGCTCGCCGGCGGATTCCACCGCTACAGTGTAGATGCCAGGTGGATCGTGCCGCACTTCGAGAAGATGTCGTACGATAACTCCGAGCTGCTGAAGGCGTACCTCGATGCCTATGCCCTGTTCGGCACCGAGGAGTACGCCGGCGTGGCCCGAGGCATTGTGCGCTGGGTACGGGAGGTCGCATCGGATCCCGCGGGGGGATACGCGGCGAGTCAGGATGCCGACGTCGGACTGGACGACGACGGCGATTACTTCACCTGGACCCGCGATGAAGCCGGAGCGGTACTCGACCCGGACGAACTTGAGGTTGCCGCGGCCTATTACGACATCGGTACCGCGGGAGAGATGCAGCACGACCCGAGCAAGAACGTGCTCTTCGTCTATGCGTCCACCGCGAACATCGCACTGCGGACTGGCGGGACGGTGGAAGCCACGGAACGTCTGCTCGAGTCGGCCCAGGAAAAGTTGCGGGCCGCGCGGGCGCGGCGGCCGGCTCCATTTGTGGACCGGACCCGCTACACCAATTGGAACGCCATGATGGCCTCCGGGCTGCTTCGGGCGGGCGCGGTACTGGACGACGAGTGGGCCCGGGACCACGCCCTCCGCTCTCTGGCGCGCATCCGCGCGGAAAGCGCCGAGCCGGATGCCGTCGCCCACACACCCGGCGGCATGACCGGCCTCCTCGACGACCAGGTCCAGGTCGCCGCCGCCGCCTTGGACGCCTACGAGCTCACCGGCCAGCGCGCGTGGCTCGACTGGAGCGAGAGAGTGATGGATCGGGCTTGGGTCGAGTACTGGGACAACGACGGCGGTGGCCTGTTCGACACCGCGAAGGGTCGCGCCGGTGACGAAGGCCTGCTGCCTGCCCGGGCCAAGCCGGTTCAGGACACCCCGACGCCGTCGCCCAACGGTGTCGCTGGAATCGTTGTCGCCCGCCTGCACCAGCTCACCGAAGAGCCCCGGTGGAAAGAACGCGGAGCGGCTCTGGTATCGGCGTTCGCCGGACGGGCTGAGGAACTGGGGTTGCATGCCGCGGCCTACCTGCTTGCAGTGGATTGGCAGGTGAATCCGGCAACTCATCTCGTGATCGTGGGCGATCCCGACAATCCAATCAGCACCACGATGCACCGATCCGCGTCAGCCGCGTTCCTTCCCCGCCGCGTGGTCCAGCTCCTCTCCCCGGCTGACGCGCAGAGCGGGCCGCTGCCGGCGGCGCTTCGAAGAGTGGCATCGAACGGATCGAGCCCACGCGGGTACGCCTGCGCCGGCACCAGCTGCAGTCGGCCGGCCGAAGACGTCGCCTCCTGGACAGCCACGCTGGAGTCGCTGCACCCGATGGTGCCGGCGTGAGGAGAACCTCGCGAGCCACAGCAGTTACATTTGGGCAGACACCTTCAGAGGGCAACATACGTGGCCAAGAACGCAACGATCGAGACGAGCGAGGGCACCATCACAGCCGAGCTGTTCGATGCCGAGGTGCCGGGC
>DASYVW010000165.1:0-8044 GCA_035936675.1 Gemmatimonadales bacterium | reverse complement strand
GACCGTTCCCAGGCGCTCACCCGCATGAGGCACGCACTGGAGGAGCTGGTGGTCACCGGGGTGGCCACGAACCAGGCGTTCCACAGACGGTTGATGGCCGATGCCGCGTTCCAGCGCGGCGAGATCGACATCCAGTTCCTGGAGCGTCGGCCGGATCTCCTCAGGCCGATCAGCTCACCCGAAGGTATTCTCGATCTTGCCATCGCTGCAGCCCTGGCGGAACATGAGATGCGGGAGGGTCGGCGGCCCGCCATGGCTTCCGACGAAGCATCCACCAGCCAATGGACCAGGCAGGCGCGGAGCGAAGCGCTTCGGTGATTGAGCTCCGTATCCTCCGTCTTGCCGCCGGCGGAGATGGGGTAGGGCGGCTGCCCGACGGCAAAACCGTCTTCGTGCCTCGCACCGCTCCGGGTGATCTCGTCGAGCTGAGTGAGGTTCGCGAGCACAAGCGGTTCGCTTGTGCCCAAGTTCAGCGAGTGGTCGAGCCTTCATCTCTGCGAGTGGACCCTCGCTGTCCTCACTACGTGGTGGACGAGTGCGGTGGCTGCCAACTCCAGCATCTGGAGTATCAAGCGCAGCTCTCGGCCCGCCAGTCTTTTGTCGGCGATGCGCTCCGCCGTCTCGGTAAGCGCGATGTACCGGATCCACCCATTGTTCCCGCGGCAAAGACCTACGACTACCGCACCAAGCTGACGTTGCACGTGAGTGCTGGCGGCCGTCGGATCGGTCTCCATCGCTACGACCGTCCGGATCAGGTGTTCGATCTGGTCTGGTGCCACATCACGGTCCCCGAGCTGATGTCGATGTGGCAAGCGGTTCGGAAGCTTCGCGCTCTGCTGCCGCCTGCTCTCGAGCAGGTCGTGCTCCGGCTCGATCGGTCAGGCGGCCGGCACCTGCTCTTGCGAGTGGGCAAGAGCGAAGTGTGGCCCGGCGCCAAGCGCCTGCTCCGAGCGATGGAACGCGACAGCGTGGCCGCTACCATCTGGTGGCAGCCGGAGGGTGGGGCGGCACGGGCGGTAGCCGGGGCGGGCGAGGCGTACCCTGCTACCGTATTCGAGCAGGTGCATCCGGAGATGGGCGATCGGGTCCGGGAATTCGCCGTGCAGCAGCTCGGCGAGGTCTCTGGTCATAAGGTGTGGGATCTCTACGCCGGCATCGGAGAGACCACGGAGAGGCTCGTCAGGCAAGGTGCCATCGTGGAAAGCGTGGAGCTCGATCGCCGTGCCGTGGCAGAAGCCGAGGCGAGAGGGCCGGCCGCGCGCCGACACACGGGGCGGGTGGAGGACGTCTTGCGTGAGCTGCGGCCACCGGACCTGGTGATCGTCAACCCGCCGCGGACCGGCATGGATGCGCGAGTGAGCGCCGAACTGGAGCGGCTCCTCCCGCGCCGGCTGGTCTACATCTCGTGCGACCCGGCCACCCTGGCCCGCGATCTCCAGCGGCTTCCGCGCTTCGATCTGAAGCTCGTACAGGCATTCGACCTCTTCCCCCAGACGACTCACGTGGAGACGGTGGCAGTGCTGGAGCCGACATGAAATACGTGGTGCTGTTGGATGGGCAAACGATCGAGGTCGAGGTGGATGGTGATCGCGTTACCGTCGACGGGCGAGCGCACAGCGCCACTCTGGGTGTGATATCAGGAACACCCCTTCGTCAGCTCCTGATCGACGGCAGGCCGTTGACCCTCTCCGTCGAGGCGATCGGCCGTGGCCGCTGGGCGCTCACCCCCAAGGGCGAACGATGGGAGATGGAGGTGCTCGATGAGCGGACCCGGCACATTCGCAGCCTGGCCGGTGCTGGCGATCAGCGCCGTGCCCCTGGAGTCCTGAAGGCACCCATGCCGGGTCTGGTCGTTCGGGTTCAGGTTCAGCCCGGGGAACAGGTGGCTGCGGGCGACCCCCTCGTGGTCTTGGAAGCCATGAAGATGGAGAACGAGCTCAAAGCTGGGGCGCCAGGCGTAGTGAAGGCGGTACGGGTTGCCCCCGGCGAGGCCGTGGAGAAGGGACAAGTCCTGGTGGAGTTCGAGGCTTGACCCAAACCCGGGCTGCTCGCTATCTTGTGAGTCTGTTTCGGTTTGGCCCAGTCCAAAGCTCAAGGCAGCGGAGTCGATGAAGACATTCACCGCCACACCGGCGGACATCAGCCACGACTGGCACCTGGTCGATGCGGAAGATGTTCCGCTCGGACGGCTCGCCAGCCGGGTGGCCCAGCTCATTCGCGGCAAGCACAAGCCGACCTACACGCCCCACATGGACGGGGGCGATTTCGTGGTGGTCATCAACGCATCCAAGGTCAAACTGACCGGCAGGAAGTTGACCAACAAGATGTATTTCCGCCACACCGGCTACATGGGCCACGAGCGCTTCACGGCGGCGCGCGATCTACTCGCCAAGCACCCCGACCGGGTCATCGAGAAGGCCGTGTTCGGCATGCTGCCGAAGACGTCGCTCGCCAAGCAGAAGATGCGGGGCAAGCTCAAGGTGTACGCTGGCCCTGAGCACCCGCACGCGGCGCAGCAGCCCAAGCCGTTTTCCGTTACCCAGTCCAAGGCGACCGCATGACAGCGACACCGCAGTTCCGGTGGCAGGCAGTCGGCCGGCGCAAGACCAGTGTCGCCCGGGTGTACCTCACCCCCGGCACCGGCAAGTGGGACATCAACGGCCGGACCCTCGGCGACTATTTCCCCAGGCCGTCACTGGTGCAGCATATCCAGCAGTCCTTCACCGCCACGGACACCTTGGGCGCGTTCGACGTCAAGGCGCACGTGAACGGCGGTGGGCAGGCGGGCCAGGCGGGTGCCTTGCGGCATGCCATTGCCCGGGCCCTGGTGGAGGCCGATGGCCAGCATCGCCTCAAGCTCCGGGCGGCAGGTCTGATGACCCGCGATCCTCGCGCGGTCGAGCGCAAGAAGCCCGGCCGGCCGGGCGCACGGAAGCGGTTCCAGTTTAGCAAGCGGTAGCAGTTTATCTCGCACATCGCGGGATCCGGTTGTGGGTGTCCTGACACCGAGCGCACCGAGGTGGAAGGATCTCAATCGGAGATGAACGCGGTGGACGCATAACCCTCAATCGGAATGGAAGTCACTGAACGCATGGCACAGCCCCAACTGCAGGACCTGCTCGAAGCCGGTGTGCATTTCGGCCACCAGACTCGCCGGTGGAATCCGAAAATGCGGCGCTTCATCTTCGCCGAGCGCTCGGGCATCTACATCATCGATCTCCAGAAGACTCTTCGGCAGATCACCAAGGCCCAGGAACTTCTCCGGAACGTCGTGCTCAAGGGCGAGGGGGTGCTCTTCGTCTGCACCAAGAAGCAGCTCAAGGCCATCGTGCAGGCCGAGGCGGAGGCCTGCGCCGCGTACTACGTGACCGAGCGCTGGCTGGGTGGCATGCTCACGAACTTCCAAACTCTCAAGAAGCAGATTCGCCGGCTTCGGGAGCTGGAGCAGGGCGCGGCCGAGGGCGACTTCGAGAACTACACCAAGAAGGAAAAGCTGCTCTTCGAGCGGGAGCGGGTAAAACTCAGTCGGAACCTGGAGGGCATCAAGGGGATGGGCCGGCTGCCGGGCGCGCTGTTCGTGGTGGATGCTAAGAAGGAGAAGATCGCCGTCGCCGAGGCCAACAAGTTGGGCATTCCCGTGGTGGCCATCGTGGACACTAACGCCGACCCCGACGTGATCACGGTACCAGTGCCCGGCAACGACGACGCCATCCGGTCGGTCTCCCTCATCACGGCTGCCCTGTCCGACGTGATCAAAGAAGCGCGGACCCAGATGCCGATGCGTGAGGTCACCGAGGATCTCGACGCCGAGACCTACAGCACCGACGCGGGGAGCGAAGGCGACGCGGATGCCGATCGCAAGCGCCGGCGGCCCCGCCGGAAGCGGCGGCCGAAGCCCGAGGCGATTGCGGCCCGGCTCAAGACCGATGCCGACACCGAGGGAGTTGCCGAAGCGGCAGCACCCAGCGCGGCGAGTGACGCTGGCGCGTAAGCCACTGAGCCGGAAGCATTCTCCGCCGCTCTAGGCCTGTGGGGCCAGGAGCGGCGGCTTTACTATTCACCCCTGAGCTGATCGGGTTGGAGATTATGGCAAGCACGACGATTTCGCCGAAGGACGTAAGTGAGCTGCGGGTTCGCACCGGCGCCGGCATGATGGATTGCAAGCGGGCGCTGGAGGAGTCCAGCGGCGACATGGACAAGGCCTCGGAGATCCTGCGCAAGAAGGGGATCGCCAAGGCCGAAAAGCGTACCGGGAAGACGGCCTCCCAGGGTCTGGTGGTGAGCTACATCCATCACAACAGCCAGGTGGGGGTACTCCTGGAGCTCAACTCCGAGACCGACTTCGTGGCCCGCACCGACGACTTTGCCGAGCTGGCGCGAGCGATCGCCATCCACATTGCCTCGGCCGACCCGATCGGGGTCAATCCGGAAGACGTGCCGGCCGAACTGATCGAGCGGGAGCGGCGGATCGCCGAGGAACAAGCGGCCCAGGAGGGCAAGCCGGAGAACATCCGCGCCAAGATTGTGGAGGGCAAGGTCAAGAAATTTGTGGCCGAGCGCACTCTGCTGGAGCAGCCGTTCGTGCGGGATGACAAGAAAACGGTGGGCCAGCTCATTAAGGAGGCCTCCGGAAAGCTGGGCGAGGCAATCTCGGTCCGGCGTTTTGCGCGGTTCAGAATCGGAGAAGGTTGATGGCTCTCGCCTACACCCGCGCCCTGCTCAAGATCTCGGGCGAGGCGCTGGGAGGCGAGAAGGGCTTCGGACTCGACTTCCAGACGGTCGAGGCCTTTGCCAAGGAAGTGAAGGCGGTGCACGCCCTCGGCGTCCACCTCGCCCTCGTGGTGGGTGGTGGCAACATCATTCGCGGCACGGCGGCCAGTCAGGAGGGGATCGACCGCGTGTCGGCGGACTACATGGGCATGCTGGGCACGGTCATCAACGCGCTGGCCCTGCAAGACGTGCTGGAGAAGATCGGGGTCAACACCCGGGTAATGACCGCCATCCGCATGGAATCGGTGGCCGAGCCCTACATCCGCCGCCGCGCCATCCGCCACCTGGAGAAGGGCCGGCTCATCATCTTTGCCGCGGGCACCGGCAATCCGTTCTTCTCCACCGACACTGCCGGCGTGCTGCGGGCGCTCGAGATCGAGGCCCAGGTGATCCTCAAGGCCACCAACGTGGACGGGATCTACACCAACGATCCCAAGAAGGACCCCAAGGCCACCCTCCTCCGTCAGGTCACCTATCAAGACGCAATCGTCAAGAACTACGCCGTCATGGACGCCAACGCCTTCGGGCTCTGCAAGGCCAATCAGCTTCCCATTGTGGTCTTCAACATCAACCAGCCCGGCGCCATCAAGAAAGTGCTTGAGGGCGATCCGGACGTGGGGACCATCGTCCGATGAGCACCATCCCCGAACTGACGAAGCATGCCCAGGATCTGATGCACAAGGCGGTCGAGAGTACCAAGCGCGAGTTCAGCTCCATCCGGAGCGGTAAGGCCAGCACGTCACTCCTGGACATCGTCCGGGTGGAGGCGTACGGCGGCCATGTTCCGCTCAATCAGGTGGCGATGGTGGCGGCCCCTGAGCCCCGGCTGCTGACCGTGCAGCCCTTCGACAAGTCTCTCGCCCAGGCGATCGAGAAGGCCATCCGCGATTCGGATCTGGGCCTCAACCCCGCGACCCAGGGGAACCTCATCCGGGTGCCGCTGCCGGCCCTCTCCGAGGAGCGGCGCAAAGACCTGGTCAAGGTGGTGCACAAGCTGGGCGAGGAAGGCCGTATTGCGGTGAGGCACGCGCGGACCGACACGCTCTCCAAGGTCAAGAAGCTCGAGAAGATCTCGGAGGACGACAAGCGACACGCCGAGAAGGAAGTCCAGAAGCTCACCGACGAGCACATCAAACAGATCGAAGCGCTCATCCACGCGAAAGAAGCGGAAATCCTGGAAGTCTGACTGGATGAGCAAAGACCTGCTTCAGCGCGTTCGAGTCCATGGGGCGGTACCCGCCCACATCGCAATCATCATGGATGGGAACGGGCGTTGGGCCAAGGGTCGCTCACTTCCCCGGCCACTGGGGCACCACGCCGGGATGAAAGCGGTGCGGGAGGTGGTGGAGGGGTGCCTCGAGGCCGGCGTGGGCGTGCTGACGCTGTTCGCGTTCAGCCAGGAGAACTGGCAGCGCCCGGCCGGTGAGATCGAGGCGCTGATGAAGCTGCTCGAGGAGTACATCGCCAGGGAAGCGAACGATCTCCGAAGGCAGGGAGTGTCGGTCCGGATCTTGGGTCATCTGGAGCGGCTGGGGCCAGGAGCTCGCCGCGCCATCGAGCGGATCATGGCCGAGACGGCCGGAGGCCAGGCGCTGGCTCTCAACCTCTGCATCTCCTACAGCGCACGGGCGGAGATTGCCCGGGCCGCCAGGCTCCTGGCCGAGTCGGCCGCGGCCGGCCAACTCGATCCGAAAGAGATCGACGAGGACGCTGTCGGACGGATGCTCTACACCGCCGAATGGCCCGATCCCGATCTCCTGATCCGCACGTCCGGCGAAATGCGCATCTCCAACTTCCTGCTGTGGCAGCTCGCCTACGCAGAGCTCTACGTCACTCCAGTCCTGTGGCCGGACTTCACCCGCCGCCATCTGTTCGAGGCAATCCTGGAGTTTCAGCGGCGCGAGCGCCGCTTCGGCCGCGTCGAAGCCGGATGAGCATGGATTCGAATCTGGTCCGGCGGGTCGGGTTCGCGGTCATTGCGATCCCCCTCGCGCTTGCCCTAGTGTGGTATGGCGGCCTGCCGCTTGTGCTCCTGCTTGCGGCCGCGGGCGCGCTCGGCGCCCGCGAGCTGTTCGATCTGGCTGCCCGCCAGGGCATTCGCGCGATGCGCTCCTTTGGCCTGGTCAGCGCTGCCGCGCTCGCCCCGATCACCTACGCTGCCTTGGTCGCAGCCGATTTTCGCGCGACGGTGCTCGCGGCATGGCCCTATGTCGCGGCAGTCTGGCTCATCGGCCTGCTCACCCTGGTGCTGGCAAGGCGGTCACCGGCCGACAAGCCGCTGGCAGCCGCGGCCGTCACGCTCCTGGCCGTTGCGTACACCAGCGCACTGCCGGCGTTCCTCATCGCCATCCGCCACAACCGCTATCCAGAGCGATCCTGGGCCGGCGCCTGGTTAGTGTTCTTCCCGTTGGTAGTGACGTGGGTCTGCGACACCGCAGCGATGTTCGGCGGCCGGACCTTTGGCGGGCCGAAGCTCGCGCCCACCGTGAGCCCGGGAAAGACCTGGTCGGGCAGTACAGCGGGGTTGGTAGGAGGGACGCTCATGGCTCCCCTGTTCGGCTCGCTCATCCTGCCCCGGGTCGGACTCGAGGTGCCGCTCTGGCAACTCGTGGTCATCGCGGGGGTGTTGTCCATCATCGGTCAAATCGGCGATCTGGCCGAGTCGCTATTCAAGCGTGAAGCGGGAGTGAAGGATTCGAGCCATTTGATCCCGGGTCACGGCGGAGTGCTCGACCGCTTCGATTCCCTCTACTTCGTGGTTCCCACCGCCGCGGCGCTGTATCGCTGGTTTGGAGTCATCTGATGAGCGTGGCGCAGACCCAGTCCCGGGCCTCGGCCCCGAGTAAAGTGGCGCCCCGGGCGCAGCGGGGAGTGGCCCTGCTCGGCTCCACCGGCTCCATCGGCCGCAGCACTCTCGATGTGCTGCGCCGGCACGGCGAGCACTTCCGTCTGGTGGCGTTGACGGCCGGGCGGAACCAGGCCGAGCTGGAGAGCCAGGTGGCTGAATGGCGTCCGTCCTACGTCGGCCTTGCCGGCATCGCTAGTGACGTAAGGTGGCCTACCGGCCCCGGGGTCCTGGTGGAGGCGGCCACCCACCCGGACGCCGACATCGTCGTGAATGCGGTGGTGGGGGCCGCAGGGCTGGAGGCCACACTGGCGGCGCTCCGGGCAGGCAAGCGGGTTGCGCTGGCCAACAAGGAGACCCTGGTGATGGCCGGCGACCTGGTGGCTCAGGCGGCATGCGCCGGTGGCGGCGAGATCGTGCCGATCGATT
>DASYVW010000164.1:0-3205 GCA_035936675.1 Gemmatimonadales bacterium | reverse complement strand
AGAAGCTGATGCTGCACACTCGGCTGCAGATCGCCGCCTACGCCCACCGGGACGGGACCTCGTAACCTCCTGCGTGGCACCCCAAACGTCTACGGTTCGATGACGGGAATGTTCTTGGTGGCGAGGTTGCCCTTGATCTTCTCCGCCACCTGGTAACCGTCCATGCCGGGCATCATGATGTCGAGCAGGATCAGGTCGGGCGGTTGCTGCTTCAGGCGTGAGCATGACTTCCAGCAGCTGTCTGTTGTGGCGTTCATCGTCCACGATCAGAATGCGCGGCGGGCGGTCAGCGATGTCCGGTGTGGAGTTCATGCTCGGGCCAGCTGAGCGGCGATCGTCGCCAGAAAGTCCTGATACCGCAGCGGCTTGGCGATGTAGCCATCACACCCCGCGGCTCGAATGCGCTCTTCGTCGCCCTTCATCGCCAGTGCGGTGAGGGCGATCACCGGAATGGCCCCCGTCGCGTCGCCCCGCTTGAGTAGCGCAGTGGCTTCGAGCCCGTCTATGCCGGGAAGCTGGATATCCATCAGGATCAGGTTGGGTTGCTCGTCGCGCGCCAGCGTCAGCCCGGCCTCTGCATCCGTCGCGCTGAGCACGGTATGGCCCGCCGACTGCAGCAGAAATACCGCCAACGTCATATTGGCTGAGTTGTCTTCGACGACCAGGACTTTTGCCATGTCAGGCGACCAATTGGCGCCCCGACAGGGCCCGCCGGACTTCGGCCGTAAAGCGGTCACCGTCGAACTCGGCTTTTTCCATGATCGTCGTCACATAGCCACTCAGCTTGGCGCGGTCCTCGGCGGTGAGCTGCTTGGCGGTGACCACCAGAATCGGGATGCGAGCCGTGTCGGGATGTTCGTTGAGCGCCGCCACCACGTCGAAGCCGGTCACCTCCGGCATCATCAGATCGAGCACGATCACGTCCGGCAGCTCCCGGAGCGCGACATCGATCGCCTCGCGGCCGCCGTACGCGCGCAGCACGGTACTGGCCAGGCCCATGATGCGGACGGCAATGAGCTCCACCGCCTTGGGATCGTCATCAACCACCAGGACTTTGAGCGTCTGGCCTTGCGAGAGAGGAAGCAGGCCTAGATCGACGAGCGACTCGTACAACTCCTGCCGGGAGATCGGCTTTTGCATGACCGCGGCAGCGCCGAGGGAGAAGCCCCTGTTGCGATCCGCCGCAATCGAGATGATCACGACCGGGATGCGCCGCAGGGACGGCACCTGCTTGATGAGACCGAGGAATTCCCAGCCGTCCATGTTGGGCAGCATGATGTCCAGGGTGATCAGCGCCAACTGCTGCTGCACCGCGAGAATCAGCGCGGCCTCGGCGGAGGCAGCGTGCAGCACCTCGAAACCCTCCGCCTCCAGGTGCACGCGGATCAGCTGAGCGGATGTGAGGTCGTCTTCCACCACCAGCGCGATGCGCGCTCCCGCCAGCGGCTCGATACCGGCGGTGGGCGGTGTTGTGGCTGACCTGAGCGCCCCTTCCTCCGTCGCCCGGAGCGGCAGCCAGACCGTGAAGCGGGAGCCCTGGCATACGGCGCTTTCCACCGCCACCGCGCCACCGTGCAACTCGGCGAGGAGTTTCACCATGGCCAAACCCAGTCCCGTGCCCTCGAACTTCCGCGCCAGGCCGCTGTCGATCTGACTGAAGGGCTTGAACAGGTGCTCCAGCCCGTCCGGCAAGATGCCAATGCCGGTGTCGGTGACGCTGATCTCGAGAAATTCCGCGAACTCGTTGTCGGCCAGCGGGAGGCTCCGGCCCGTCCAGGAGCCGGACAGCTGGCCGACGTCGGCGCGCGGGACGCGGCTGGCGCGCAGGGTCACCTGGCCGCCCTCGTTGGTGAACTTGATCGCATTGGAGAGCAGGTTGTACAAGATCTGCTTGACCTTGCGCGCGTCCACCTGAATCACACCCAGCCCCTCGGCGCCGTCCGCATCAAGTCGGATCCCGCGGGTGACGGCTTTCTCCCTGATGATGGACAGGCTGTTGTCGAACAACAAAGACACCTGCAGCGGCTCCAGCTCGAGTGTCATCTTGCCGGCCTCTACCTTGGACAGGTCGAGGATGTCGTTGATCAGGGAGAGCAAATGAATGCCGCTGTCGAAGATGTCGCCGATGAACCCTCGCTGTTGATTGGTCAGCTCGCCAACCAGGCCGTCCCGGAGCACCTCGGAGTTGCCGATGATGGCATTCAGCGGCGTCCTCAGCTCGTGCGACATGTTGGCGAGGAATTCAGACTTCATGCGGCTGGCGTCTTCCAGCTCGACGTTCTTCTGCTGCAGCTTGTGCTCGAAGCGTTTGAGCTCCGTCATGTCGCGCGCCGCGGCGAACACGCCCTGCAGCCTCCGGTCGCGGTCGTGGAAGGTGGTTGCGTTGTAGGACACCACGGTGAGCGTGCCATCCCTGGCGCGCGCGGTGAGCTCGTAGTTAGTGACTTTGCCTTCGTTCAGCACCTGGTTGATGCCCGCCTCGGCCCGGCCCGAATCGGTGAAGCAGTTCTTGAACGGCGCCCCAATGAGCTCATCGCGGGTGCACCCGGTCAGCGCCTCCATCTGCTTGTTGACGTCGGTGATGATGCCGCGTGGATCGGTGGTCATCAGCGCGTCGATGTTGGATTCGAGGAGCGAGCGGGTGTAGAAGTGCTGGTCGCGCAGCCGCTGATCGAGCTTCATCCGCTCCTCTTCGACTTGCTTGCGGGCGGTGTTGTCGGTGCCGATCAGCAGATAGCCGATGATGGCATCTTGGGCATCACGCAGCGCGGTGACCGACACCACGGCCGGAAACCGGCTCCCGTCCTTGCGGAAGTAGGTCAGCTCGTAGATGTCCTCGATCCCGCGCGAGGCCTTGAAGACCAGGGCTTCGAACCCTGGCGCAATCGCAGTGCCCAGCTCGACGCTGAGCGCCTTAGCGCGCGTGATCACTTCCTGGGGATCCGAAATGTCGGCCGGCGTGATCTTGTTCACCACCTCGGCGGCGGTGTAGCCCAGCATCCGCTCGGCGCCGACGTTGAAGATCTGGATCACGCCCTTGGCGTCGGTGGCGATGCTCGAGAAATTCACGCTGTTGAAGATCGCGGCCTGCAAGGCGCCCGCTTCACGCAACGCCTCTTCCGCCCGCTGGCGCGCGGTATTGTCGGTGCCGATCAGCAGGTAGCCGATGATGGCCTCCTCAGCGTCACGCAGCGCCGTGACCGAC
>DASYVW010000163.1:0-1802 GCA_035936675.1 Gemmatimonadales bacterium | reverse complement strand
CTATACCCCGACGAGCCGCCACCCTTCTGAGACGAAACTGGATGGTGACTGGGCATGCGGAATTGACCCGCGGACCTTGCGCTGTGGTGTGGGTTGGCGCGCGAGCAGGGTGGAAGTGGGCTGTTCTGAGGTTAGGCGGCGGGTTGGACGGTGACGTCGTAGCCGAGGGTTTGCAGGTCGTGGATCAGGCGGCGTTTGCGTGCTTCGGGGTTGTCGTAGCGGGTGAAGTAGTCCGAGCCCAGATCGCGGTACTCGGCGTTGTCGTGCAGCACGTGCCAGATGATCACGATGAGGGTGTGGGCGATAGCGATGGCGGCCTTCCTGCCACCTGTCTTGCCGAACCGGCGGTGCATGCGGCGGAACTGGGCGCCCACATAGGTGCCGGTGCGGCCGGCGGCCCAGGCGCACTCGGTGAGAATGGTGCGGACCTCGTTGTTGCCTTTGCGGGTCCGGCCGGACTTGTGCTTGCCGGCCGATTCGTTGTTACCCGGACACAATCCGGCCCAGGAGGCCAGATGGGCGGCGGTGGGGAACCGGGACATGTCCACGCCGATCTCGGAGATGATCACTTGTGCGGCGCGTTCACCGATCCCGGGGATAGTCCGAAGCAAGCTCAGCTGCTCGGCGAAAGGGTCGGTTACCTCACCAATCCGGATGTCCAGGCCCTCGACCATCCTGGTGAGGTGGTCGATGTGGTCGGTGTGCATTCGGGTCAGCAGCGCGTGGTGGTCACCGAACCGGCCGGCGCACGCCATGGTCAGATCCGGGATCTTGTTGCGCATCACCCCGCGGGCCAGCTCTGCCAGCACGTGCGGGTCGCGTTCCCCGGCGATGAGTGCCTCGATCATGTCCCGCGCGGAGAGCGTGGTGATGCTGGAGGCCACCGAATCGATTTTGATGCCGCCGTCCTCCAGGACTTTGGACAGCCGCTGCAGCTCTCGGGTCCGCGACTCGATCAGCTTTTTGCGGTAGCGGGTGAGCTCCCGGATCGCGGCGATATCCTTGGGAGGGATGAAACTCCCGCGCAACAGGCCGCATTCCAGCAACTGGGCCAACCACGCACTGTCCTTGACGTCGGTCTTACGACCGGGGACGTTCTTCACGTGCCTGGCGTTGACCAGCAGCACCTCGATCTGCTCGGCCTCGCACAGGGCATGAAAGACCGGCTTCCAGTACACCCCGGTCGCCTCCATCGCCACGTGCGTGACACCCTGCTCAACCAGCCACGCCACCATCTCCAGCAGCACCCGGTAGAAAGTCTTGTACTTGCGGATCCGCTGACTGCGTTCCCCAGGGATGTTCCCGGGCGTGCGGACGGCGACAGCGATCTCCCTCTTGCCTACATCGATCCCCGCGATCCGCGGGTAGATGATCTCCACGGCAACTCCTCTTCTGCGAATCCCCCGAACGGGCCGGACACGCCGCCCGCGGAACCCGCAAGAAGATCAAGAGTCTGAGACTCGCGCTCTACGGCAGCAACCCGGGGTACCCAACCGGGACGGGCTCCAGCGTCAATCTGAGGGCCGGACTCGCCGGTACCAAGAACAAGCGACGTCAGCGGACGACACACCCAGTTTCATCCACCCGTGGGCGCTCCGCCAGGCCCATGAAAATCTGAGGGGCTCTTGTGTTGCGCAAGACGAGATAATACCCAATATGGCGAGGTCTTGAAGTGAGACGACCGTAAGGGCTGCGGTCAGGAACACAGCACTCAACACGAGAATTTGGTTAGTACCCCTACCTATAGAGAGGATGGAGAAGTGATCGCTGCCGACGTGCACTGGGCTGCCATCATTGGAACC
>DASYVW010000162.1:0-4172 GCA_035936675.1 Gemmatimonadales bacterium | reverse complement strand
CAATTCTGCTCGTGTGGGTCCTGGGTGGGGTGATTTCACTCTGCGGCGCGCTGGCGCTCGCCGAACTGGCGGCGGCACTGCCGCAATCGGGTGGCGTGTTCGTCTACCTGCGCGAAGCCTACGGCCCGCTGGTCGCCTTCCTCTTCGGCTGGACCCAGCTGTTCCTCGCGCCGGCCTCGCTGGGAGGAATCGCCCTCGTCTTTCCCGAGTACCTCAGCACCGTCGTCCCGCTCTCCCCAGTCGGAGTGCGCATGGTGGCCGCGCTGCTGATCCTGCTGGTGGGCGTATCCGCGTACCGCTCGGTTCGCGGGCTCGGCGCGTTCCTCAGCGTCGCCGCGGCCGCGAAGGTGGCCGCAATCGTGACGCTGGTCCTGGCGGCGTTTCTGCTCGGCGATGGCGACACCGGGTCGCTGGGCCGCGGAGCCCCGGCCGCGACTGAGGCGCATTGGAGCGGCGTGGGCCTGGCACTGGTTGCCGCCCTGTGGGCCTACAACGGGATCCACGACATGGTGTGCATCGCCGGTGAGGTCAAAGACCCCGGCCGAGTGCTGCCCCGGGCACTGCTGGCCGGCGTCGCGACCGTGATCGCGGTGTACCTGGCCGCGAACGCGGCGTATCTCTACGTGCTTCCATTCGAGACCCTGAGGTCGTCGCCGCTGGTGGCGTCGGACACGATGGTCCGGGTGCTCGGGGCCGCGGGCGCCGCCGCGGTAGCCGTCATGGTGATGGTCTCGACCCTGGGCGCGATCTGTGGCCTCGGCCTGGCTGTGCCCCGGATCTATTACGCCATGGCCCGCGAAGGGCTCCTCTTCTCGCCGCTGGCGCGGGTGCACCCCCGCTTCCAGACGCCGCACGTGGCGGTGGTCTCTTTCATCGGTGTCGCGCTCGCGTGCGTCTGGTCCCGCAGCTTCGAGCAGCTCACCGAGGCCTTTGTGCTGGGCACCTGGCCGTTCCTCGCGCTCGCGGCAGCAGGCGTGATCGTGCTCCGCCGCAGCCAGCCCTCCCTGCCTCGTCCCTACCGCACGCCTGGTTATCCTGCTGTCCCCCTCGTCTTCATCGCCGGGACCGTATGGTTCGTCGGGAGTGCCCTCATCGCCCGGCCGGTGACGACGCTCGGGGGGATCGGAATGACGCTACTCGGGGTTCCGGTGTACCTGGTGTGGAAGGCGGCGAGCCGGCGAGGGACTAGAGTGATTCCTTGACCTACCGCGACTCCGTACTCGAGGAGGCCCTTCGCGACCGCTACGTTCTCGAGCGGGAGCTCGGTCGCGGCGGCATGGCGACGGTGTACCTGGCTCGGGACGTCAAGCACGACCGTCTGGTCGCCCTCAAGGTCCTCCACCCCGACCTCGCCGCCTCGCTCGGCCCCGAGCGCTTCCTCCGTGAAATCAAGCTCGCGGCTCGACTCCAGCACCCCCACATCCTCTCGGTTCATGATTCCGGCGAGGCCGCCGGCAGTCTCTGGTTCACCATGCCCTACGTGGAGGGCGAGTCGCTCCGCGACCGGCTGAGGCGCGAGGGCCAGCTGCCCGTCGATGACGCCGTGCAGATCACCCGCGAGGCGGCGCAGGCGCTCAACTACGCCCACCAACACGGGGTGATCCACCGGGACATCAAGCCGGAGAACATCCTGCTCACCAAGGACGGCAACGCGCTCGTCGCCGATTTTGGTATTGCCCGTGCGCTCGGGCCCGAAGAGCAGCTCACGGCGACCGGGCTGAGTGTGGGGACACCGGCGTATATGAGCCCCGAGCAGGCGGCCGGCGAGCGGACCGTCGATGCCCGAACCGACGTCTACAGCCTCGCCTGCGTGCTCTATGAGATGCTGGCCGGCGAGCCGCCGTTCACCGGGCCGACGGCCCAGGCGATTATCGCCAAGCGGTTCAGTACGACCGCGACGCCGGTCCGAGTGGTTCGCCCCGACGTGCCCGAACCCATCGAGCAGGCGATCGCCACCGCCCTGGCCCGAACGCCGGCAGCGCGATTCCCCAGCACCGGCGAATTCGCCCGTGCGCTCGAGCAACCAGGCGTCTCCAAGCCCTCCCATGACACCCGCCGAGTCGCCCGCATCGCGGCTGTCATCATCGGAATCGTGCTGCTCGCCGCGGTCGCATGGACCATTTTCGAGGGGCGCCGTGACTCGCGACTCGCGACTCGCGACCCACCAGGAGTGACCCGCCTCGCCGTCCTCCCCTTCGAAAATCTCGGTGACACCGCCGACGCATATTTCGCCGATGGGGTCAGCGACGAGGTGCGGGGCAAGCTCGCATCACTGTCAGGGCTGGAGGTGATCGCACGGACCAGCTCGAGCCAGTATCGCCGGACCACCAAGCCCGCGCGGCAGATCGCCCGGGAGCTCGGCGTGCACTACCTGCTTACCGGTACGGTCCGCTGGGAGAAGCGGCCAGGCGCCAGCCGGGTCCGGGTGAGCCCAGAGTTGGTTGATGCCCGGAGCGGCGCCGCCAAGTGGCAGGCACCCTTCGATGCATCCATCACCGACGTCTTTCAAGTGCAGGGGGAGATCGCTGGACGGGTGGCCGAGGCGTTGAATGTGGAGCTGGGCGCAAAGGAGGAGCGGGCGCTGGCGGCGAGGCCCACGAGGAGCCTGGAGGCGTACGATGCGTTCCTCCGGGGTGAGGAGGCGACGAGGCGGTTCACCACCATCGACGTGTCCGCGCTACGGCGCGGCCTGATCTACTATGAGCAGGCGGTGCAGCTCGACTCCAACTTCGCGCTGGCTTGGACCCGGGTGAGCCGAGCCCGGGCATTGCTCTACTACGTGAGCTCGAGCGACCCAGCGGACAGCGCCGCCGCGGATGTGGCCTCCCGGCGCGCTGGCGCGCTGGCGCCCAACCTGCCGGATGTCTGGCTCGCATCGGGCGACTATTACTACCGGGTAGTGGGCGACAATGCTCGGGCACTGGAGGAATACCGGCGGGGTCGCCTGCTGGCTCCCAATGATGCCAGCCTGATCGCTGCCTGCTCCATTCCCCTGCAGGGTCTCGGTCGCTGGGAGGAGGCTCTGGCTGATGCCCGTGAGGCGGTCCGTCTCGATCCCCGATCGAACCGGACTCCTCTTCGCCTTGCGCGCGCGCTCATCGTCCTTCGACGCTATGAAGAGGCGCTCGACGCGGCCGACGCGGGGTTGAGGTTGGATCCGGCGGCCCCCGATGGGGTCTGGATGAAAGCCATGGCCTACGCCGCCAAGGGTGACCTCCAAGGGCTCCACTCGCTGTATCGGAGCACTCCACCTCAACTGGATCGCGCGGCCCTGGTGACGTATGTCGCTCACTATTGGGAGATGGCCTGGACTCTCGAGCCCCGCGACCTCGACCTTCTCTCCCGGCTCCCACCGGAGCCGTTTGCCGGTCAGCGGGCCGATTGGGGGTTGGCTCTGGCCCAGGCATGGGCACTCAAGGGCGACACGGCCCACTCCCGGATCTACGCCGACAGTGCCCGGCTGGCATTGGAGCAGATGGTCAGCCGAACCCCCCGGAACGACCAGAACGTCGGCCTCCTGGGACTTACACTGGCCTACCTTGGCCGCTACGACGAGGCCATCGCCGCTGCCAAGCGGAGCGTCGCACTCCGGGGACTGGACACCGATAAGTACAGCGGTGGGTACAACCAGCTCCAACTCGCGCGAGTGTATGCCATGGCGGGCCGGCGCGATCAGGCGATCGAGGCACTGGAGCCGTTGCTGAAGACCCCGTTCTTCGTCACTCCCGGCTGGCTCCGGATCGACCCCACGTTCGCATCGTTGCGAGGCGACCCCCGCTTCCAGCGGCTCGCGACTGACGCTCCTCGATAGCAGATGCGCCGGGACTGATGGGATGAGATGCCCTATCTAGCAGGAATCGTTCTGGCGCTCACCGTCTCGGGCCTGGCGACCCTTGTCGGCCTCGACCGGGATCGTGCGTTCTATCCCACGGTGCTCGTGGTTATCGCCTCCTATTACGTGTTGTTTGCCGTGATGGGGGGCTCCGGTCATGCCCTCGTGGTGGAAACGCTCGTGATGACCGGATTTCTGCTGGTTGCCGTGATGGGCTTCAAGAAGAGTCTCTGGATGGTTGTTGCTGCTCTCGCCGCCCACGGGGTCTTTGATTTCTTCCATGGCCGCGTGGTGGCCAATCCCGGGGTGCCGGTGTGGTGGCCGGCGTTCTGCTTGACCT
>DASYVW010000161.1:0-9167 GCA_035936675.1 Gemmatimonadales bacterium | reverse complement strand
TAGGGCCACGCTCACACTCCGAGGTCGGAAACTTGGGCGAATACTAGCCCGGGACAGAGAGAGAATCTACCGGACGGCTGCACGTATCGATGATGGATTGTGCCGCCGCGCGCGCGGTCTCCGAGGTGCGCTCCTGGTCCTCGGTCGGCCCGCGCTGGTTCACCGTCTCGCCAAAGGTGCGCGCCTTGACGGAGATCGTGGTCACGCTGTCTCCCCCGACACCAGGGGCGACGTTGATCTCCAGACGGTCCACCAGGCGGCGGAACGTCACATCGGGGCGGCGAACCGTCTCGTCGTACTTCCGCGCGGTCAGCCGGTTTTCGTCCACGTCGATCGAGGTCTGGTCGAAGCGGTTCGCCTTGAGCTGCCCGCGGACGCAGGCAAAGACATCGGGGGTCGGCGAGGGGCTCGCAGCCATGTAGCTCGAGGTCATCTGACCACCGGCGCAGCCCGCGGTCAGCAGAGTGATGAGCAGGGAGCGGTAGGAACCCATCCCGGTTGCCTCGCGTGTGGGAGTTGGAAGAACGTGCGGTGGGAATCTACACGGGCCTGGGGGGCAAAAAAACCGGCGGTCCGTGAGGACCGCCGTATGAAGTGGGACTGCGGAATCGCTTAGAAGAACAGCATGAACCCGAATGCCGGCGCGATTTCTTTAATCTTGGCAGGCGCGCCAGTGTTGTCGGTGACGGCATAGTTGAACTCACCCACCACCTTGAGCGACTTCGTAGCCTGGAAGTAAAGGCCGCCGGACGCGAGCCAGTTCTTGTCCTTAAAGGCCGCTTCACTGGTGGCGTTCTTGAGTATGCTGATACCCCAGCTTCCGGCAAGGGTCACCTTACTGTTTGCCGGGGTAATCGTGACTTGACCGTACCCGCCGTAGGACTTCCGGAGGTCATTGCTGCCGCCTGAGCCGCCCGTGGCGCCCGTGGCTCCCCCCAGGAACATCAGGATGTTGCCGATGCCCTTGCCGTAGTAGCCAGTGCCGGTGACTGAGACCATCGGGGTGCCGAACCGGACACCACCGGTGCCGCCCCAGGCGAAGCCAGTCTGGGACACGCCGGTCGTTTCATCGGTCTTGTTGGTCTGCGCCGTCGCGCCGACCCAGACCTTGCTGTTGCCACCTGTCCAGACGCCCTCAGCCTCGAGTCGCGGCACCTGAACCGTCACAAACGGCGGGTTCTGCGCCGGCTGGAACAGGCCGAGGGAGAAGTTGAACGGACGGCCCGGCGCGCTGCTGTAGGTCATCTGCGCCTTGAACTGCGGGTAGATGTACCCGAAGCCGATCCGGCCCAGCGTGGTCCCCTGACCGGCCGCGCCACCGGTGGCGCCGACGCCGAACAGGGTCTGGTCATTGAGGATGTTCTGGCGGCCGAACAGACCGAGCTCGCGACCGGCGAGGATCTGGCCCCAGGCGCCACCCACCGTCAGGTAGACTTGACGCATATCGATCTGCGCCCCGAAGCAGTCATGGCCTTGACCGCCCACGCTGGCCCCGCCCGTGGCGGCACCACCGGCGGCAGGAGCATTGTATCCGCACTGAATCTGAGGCGCGAAGCCAAAGTGCACGCCCAGATCCGTCGAGCCTTCCTTGCCCTTCGCGTCAAACACGGCGAAGGCGGGAAGCAAGCCGGTGCGGATCCCTGCTGCGCCCTTGCCGCCGAGCGGGTCGACACCCGCGCTGTTGATGTCGTCGTACACGAGGAACGCGTTCACGTTACCGGCAAATGTGAAGCTCCAGCCGTTGCCCATTTGCATGGTCAGCTGTGCCTCGGCGGCACTCGCCGCTCCCACCGCCAAACCCAAACACAACAGTGCGACTCGCTTCATAGATGCGTCTCCCTCGGAGTAAGGATGACCGCCAACGACAGCCAAACTTCGGGACGAAAAAACCGTGCACCAGCAAAATCCTGTGATGTTAAGGCACTGAATCGGATATAGGACGACCGAGCGTCGTGTTCACCTCCAGGAAAGCGTACCACGTGGGCAGCGGTAGGTGGTCCTTCCACCAGTAGTAATCACTCAGGCGACTCGCATACACATTCGCGGCGAAGGGGAAACGAAACCTGCCGCTCCGGCCCAGCTGTTCGAGCCCGGTCCTGACTCCCGCTGAATCCCGGGCTCCGGCGGCGGCCTGACTCACCGCCGCACCGGCCAGAAAACCCTCGACATAGGCGAGCCGGGCATCCGGCCCCATCCGCTTCCAGTCGTTGCCGTTGACACCGAGCCAGTGGCGTTCGGGCTCCTGACCCGGCCACGCGCTTGACGCCAGGGCACTTCCGGCCACAATCACCAGGGTCGCCCACCACCACCGATTGACGGGCATTGCCTAGACAAACCGGCCGGCAGGACGCCTCGACGGGAGGCCCCGCTGCCGGCATCGGTCGCTCACTTCTTGTTCGTGCCCGTGGTATCGGCGCCGGTCTTCTTCCTCATCATGGGGTTGCGCCCCTTGTTGGGGGTGGCACCCTGCTGGCTCGCACCCGTCACGGCGGACTTGCTCGGCAGGCCGAAGACGTAGACCGCGTCACCGAGCGGATAGCTCAGCTGGAAATTGCCGCCGCATGCCACGGCGATGAATTGCTCGCCCCCGTGCATGAAAGTCATCGGGGCGGAGTTGCAGCCGGCGCCGCCGTTGAACTGCCAGAGCAGCTTGCCGCTCCGGGAGCTGTAGGCGTTGAAGTTGCCGTTGCCCTCACCGGTAAAAGTGAGTCCGCCGGCAGTGGCCAGGGCGCCGCCCATCATCGGCTGTGCCACCTTGTTCTGCCAGGCGATCTTGCCGGTCTTGAGATCAACCGCGGAGTAGAGCCCGTACTGCTCTTCGCCCGGAATGGCGACGAACGCCGAGCCCAGCCAGAGCTTGCCCTTCTCCAACGGCGCATTGTGCGTGATGTAGTTCATTGGCTGATGCAAGGCGGCCACGAACGCATAGCCACTGGTCGGATCGACCGCGATGGGCGACCACTCGGAGCCGCCGTTGGCCCCCGGCAGCATCCGGGTGCCTTTGTCGCTCGGGAGCGCGAACATGTTCTCCTGCGGAACGAAGTTCTCGCTCTTGCGCACCAGCTGGCCCGTCGCCGCATCCAGCACATAGACCCAGCCGGTCTTGCCGGCGTGGACCACGACCTTCTTGCCACCTACGGTCGTGACGACCGGCGGAGACGTCGCGTCGAGGTCCCAGACGTCGTGAGGAACCGTCTGATAGTACCACTTGGTCTTGCCGCTGGTGGCGTCGATGGCCACAATGGCGTCGGTGTAGAGGTTGTCGCCGGGGCGGACGCCACCATCGAGGTCCGGTGACGGATTGCCGACCGAGACGAAGATGGTGTTGAGGTCCTTGTCGTACGCCGGGGTGGTCCACACGCCGCCGCCGCCCTTTTGCCAGGCATCGGCGTACTTGCCGCTGTCCGCTTTCTCCTTGGCGATGTCGCGGTGCAGATCATTCTGCTCCGCCTTGGGCGCCCAGGTGCCCCACCAGCCGTTCGGGGCCTTCTCATCAAACGTCGCGTCGCCCTTCGGTGCCGGGATCGAGTACCAGCGCCAGACCTGATCCCCGCTCATGGCATTGTAGGCCGTGACATGTCCCCGGATGCCGTACTCACCACCGGACACGCCGACGATCACGTTGTCGCCGATGACGAGGGGGGCGTGGGTGATGCTGTATCCGTAGGAGGGATCGGCCACTTCCTTGTCCCAGAGCACCTTGCCGGTCTTGGCATCGAGCGCCACGAGATGGGCGTCGAGAGTGCCCATGTAGAGGTGGGCGCCGCCGTGGATCCCGAGGCCGCGGTTGTTCGGTCCGCAACAGAAGATTGTGGTGCCCAGCTTGTGCTCGTACCGCCAGAGCTCCTTGTGAGTATTCAGATCGTAGGCCATGGCGGTGTTGTACGGGGTGGTCACGTACATGATCCCGTTCACGACGATCGGCGTGTTCTCGAAGGAGCCGAGTTTGGCGATGCCGGTCTGAAACACCATGCGGGGCCCCAGCTGGGACACGTTCGCCGTGGTGATAGCCTTCAGTTTCGAGTACCGCTGATTCCAGTCGTTCCCGCCGTACGTGGTCCAGTCACCAGCTCCTTGGGCGGCGGCCGGGCTGGCGACGGCCACCAACGCAAGGGCCAGCCACCAACGCGAACTGATCCTCATGGGTACTCTCCTCAGGGGCAGGGTCAGGTACGGTGGCCGTGCAGCGCAGCGGCACGGCGAGCCCGGTTGGTTACCGATGGGCCCGGATCGGCTACTGGAAAGGGAAGCAGTGTCATGACGGCAGCGGGCGCCCGCGGGTGAGTAAATCCAGCGCGGCGCACCGACCAGCTCAAGTGGCTCTAAGTGATTAACGGGTTACAATCTTACTACACCGCCCGTGGCGTCAAGGCCCTGTTTCCTGACAGCCAAGTGAGCAAACCGGGGTATAATGATGCAACCGCATGGAGTGCAATCGTTTGCACTTCAAATATGGCGCCGAAGGTTCAGCCGCTTGGTTTCCTGTCCTGGTCAGCGGAACAGCACCGCGGCCTTCTTGACGGTCTGCCAGATGCCCCAGAGAAGCGGAATCGAGACCAGAGACCAGGCCAGGCCGACCAGCACCCAGCTCGATGGGGAAGGCTTAAACGAGGTTTCTCCGCCGGTCACAGGTCAGACTCCTTATGGTCCTGGGGCCATCTCGGTCGCAAGAATATTCCACCAGCATCATGATTATGCAACGCGCCGGTCAACCACGCTGGACCATTCGACGGGGGGCTCCGCGGGGGTCGGCCAGGTCATCCGAGGTCATGTAATAGCGCTCGTCGACCGGCCGGACCGCGAGGTTGCAGAGGAAGCCGATGACCAGCAAGCCCGCCAGCACATACATGGTCACGTTATAGGCCTGCGCGTTGGGCACTCCCCGGTCGATCTGATATTCCCGGATATAGTTCACCAGCACGGGTCCGAGGATGCCGGCGGTGGACCATGCGGTGAGCAAGCGCCCGTGAATCGCTCCGACATACTGGGTGCCGAACAGATCGGCGAGGTAGGCGGGAATGGTGGCGAATCCCCCACCGTACATCGTAAGGATCAGGCAGAAAACGAGCACGAAGAGCGTCACATGGCCGGCGCGGCCGGCGAACGGGGCGGAGGAATACAGCAGGATTCCGAGTGCGAAGAAGATGAAGTAGGTGCGTTTCCGACCGATGTAGTCCGAGAGTGAGGCCCAGCCGATCCGACCGCCGATGTTGAACAGGCTGAGAAGCGCGGCAAACCCTGCGCCGATGGTGGCGAGCTGCGCCTTCTGCGTCTGAGTGAGCTCGTTGAGCGATCCGGGCACACCGATGAGACGCCCACCGAAGATTTCTTGGATCATCGGCGAGGCGATGCCAATCACACCGATACCGGCGCTCACGTTCATGCACAGCACCATCCAGAGGAGCCAGAACTGCGGGGTGCGCCAGGCCTGGCTCACGTGCACGTTCCGGCTGGTAATCATTGCGCTCTGGAGTGCCGGGGGCGTCCACCCCACCGGTCTCCATCCCGGAGGTGGGAGGCGGTAGCCGAACGCTCCGCACAGCATGGCGACGAAATAGATCAGTCCCATCGCGACGAAGGTCTTTGCCACGCCGACGTCCGTGGGTGTGGCGAAATGCTTCATGAGGATGTCCGCCAGTGGGGCCCCGATCATGGCGCCCCCGCCGAACCCCATGATGGCCATCCCGGTCGCCATGCCGCGCCGATCGGGAAACCACTTGATCAGAGTTGAGACCGGCGAGATGTATCCCAGGCCGAGCCCGCACCCGCCGATCACACCGGCGCCGAGCCAGAGAAGCCAGATCTGGTGGAGGTGGACGCCCATCGCCGAGATCATGAATCCGCCCGACCAGCAGAAGGCTGCCACCACACCCGCCTTCCGCGGTCCGACCCGCTCGAGCCAGGCCCCGAACAGGGCGGCGGAGGAGCCAAGGAACACGAAGAAGAGGGTGAACATCCAGCCGAGGGTGCTGATCTTCCAATCGCCTGGCGCGGGCTGGGTTATCCCGATGGATCGGCTCAGCGGCAGCCAGAACACGCTGAAGCCGTACGCCATTCCGATTGAGAGATGTATGGCGAGGGCGGCAGGAGGCACCAGCCACCGGTTGAAACCGGGCTTGGCGATGATTCGCTCTCTCGACAGCAATCCCGCCATCACGAGGCTCCTGGGGTATAATTTTCCACGTGAGCGAAGTCGCAAGGTATAGACGACTCCAACTCAGGGCCAGAGCCCGCCCGATGATTCAGATGCTTCGTTCGTTCCGGATGCCCGCGACGGCGGCCCTTGCCGCGGCCCTCGCGTGTGCCGGTAGGCAACGAAGTTCCTCGACTGAGCCAGCCCCGGTCTCGACTCCGGCCCCGGCTGCGGCGGCGCCGGTGCCGCGCCCGCGCCCTTCGGACTGGCTTGCGACAGACTCCGCCAACAAGACCGTCACGCTCACCCTCGAGATCACCACCCAGCCGAACGCTCGTTCTGCTCTCATCAACGGCTACCGGAGCGGCGAAGCCAGGATCGTCGTGCCCGTCGGCTGGACCGTCAAATGGAACTGGCACAACGCCGATACTGCGTCTCCCCACAGCCTCGCGGTGATGGTTCAGCGGGAGAAGCTCGCACTGGAGGGCGGGCGGCCCGCGTTCAGCAACGCCATGACGCGCATGGTCATCGAAGGGCTTCCGCCGGGCCGGACGGACCAGAGCACCTTCGTTGCCGACGAAGCGGGATGGTATTGGCTCATGTGCGGGGTGCCCGGTCACGCGCTCGCGGGCGAATGGATCGAGCTGCGGGTGGATCCGGAGGCGACGACGGCGCGGGTAGAGGTCAAGAAAGCGTAGACGGTTTACCGCTCACGCTTTTCGTCCAGCAGCTTTTCAATCTCCGTCTCGAATTCCCGAACCAGCCGCGCGTGTTGCGGACCTGCCGCCAGGCCATGAAAGCCGGCGTAGACCAGCCGCACCCGGCCGTCCCGTCCCACGAATACTGCGGTGGGAAACGCCGTGACGTCCTGCAACTGCGGCAGGGCCGCCGCGATCGACTCATTGTCGTTGAGGCCGGCCAGGAGCAGAGGGAAGGGGACGCCGAACTTGTCGCGGTAGCGGCGAACCTGCCGTCCATCGATGGCCGTGTCGCCTGTCGTCTCGAAGGCGAGCCCGACCACCTCCAGTCCACGGGGGTGATATCGCCGGTAGAGGCGTAACAGCTCTGGTGTCGCCTCGTGGCAGGTGGGGCACCAGGTCCCAAGGATGTCCACCAGCAGGACCTTCCCCCTGAAACGCGGATCGTCGTTCCGTACCAGCCGGCCCTGGAGGTCGGGGAACTCGAACCGGAGCGGCACGGTCGTGTCGGCTCGGGAAACCTCAGTCGGTGATTTGAGGTTGGGCGGTCCCGTGCTTCGCACCGCTGTCCATGGCGTCTGGGTCCGAAGCCCCGCATGGAAAACGCCTCGGAGGGTATCGCCCACCAGCTTGCCGGTGAGGAGATAGACAAACGAGCCATCGAAGAGCCCGATGGCAAAACTGTCACCCACGACGGTGCCAGCGTACGGACCATAGTCGCCGGTGCTGGAGATGATCCTCCCCTGAAAACCGCCTGGCTCGTTCCGGAGATCGAAGACCCGCGGACTGGTCCCCAGCTCCTGATAGTAGGTCGCGTCCCAGCGGCCGGCGAGTCGCATCGGGGCCCTGCTGACAGGCCAGCGGCCGCGCGCCGCGCGAAACGGAATGGTTCGGGGACCGTTACTCCCGACGTTGTGGTAGTAGCCCAGGAGCGAGTCGGACCGCACTGACGCTTTGAGGGTGGCCGCGTAGTCGGCGATTTCCAGGATCACACTGTCGCCTTCGATGCGAACCGCGGAAAACGACTGACAGGTGCGACCATTGCAGAGTCGGCCGTCTAATACCCGTCCCCTCGCGTCGATCTGAAGCGCGAACGGCAGCGCTCCGCCGGCGAGGTCGAGCACCGCTTTCCAGGGCCCCGCCGGTGACGGAGTGGCGGTCAAGGCGACCGCCGCCTGGAACAGCAGTTCCAGCATCACTTCGCGGTGTCTCCGGCCGAGGGGTTTTCACGGCCACCGCCGGAATAGCGCTCTCCCGCGCGAACCGGCTCAGCAATCACGTTGCCCCGCCACGGCAGCGGACAGGCGTACACCGGGCTATAGGCACAGAACGGATTACGTGCCCGGTTGAAATCGAGGCGAAACTTGCCGATTCCAGCCGGAATGAGACTCACGAATCGTCCTGCGGGATAACTGCCATCGCCATTGGTGCCGTCTCGGAAAAAGATCTCGAGCTCAGACTCGTCGCCGCCTGCGACCGGTATCCGGAGCACCCGGAGGGAAGTGCGGCCGCCGAGCGGAACCACGACGGTGCCCACCTCGGTGGCCTCGGCCTCCATCCCGTCCGACGCCAGGATGCGCACTCGTTCCGGGTTTTCTGGTCGCAGGAGAGGCCCGGTGAATACCATCGAGGCATCGTAGTCGTAGTACCCCGGTGGCTCCTTCCCGGCACCGTCGGTGAACACGGTCAGGACGGTGCCGGGCTGAGATCCGGTGAGATAGAGCGCGTATTTGCCGATTCGATACGGACGTCCGCGGCCGATGGGACGCTTACCGCCTGGTCCCTCGAGAACGAGCCCCCCACCGCTGGGGTAGACTCGATACTCCTCGATTCCGGCCAGGGGAATGTCCGCCCCGGCCGGGCCCAGCCGCACACCATCTCCAATCCTCTGCTGCGCGACGGCGGAGAGCGGCGAGTTGGGTCCCTTCTTGAGCCACGCGAGGTAGCCGCTTCGTTCCATGGCCACGTCGGGCGGCGTCTGGGCCGCGAGCCCCGAGGCGAGAAGAACGAAGGGAAGAAAGCGGATCATGTTTTCGTGTGGTTTAGAATCTGCCGGGAGACAATACCCGCAAGTCCTTCAAAGGCTGCTGGCCATCAAGCAGCTGACGAACCAAAACCCCGGTGATTCCGGCCATCAGGATGCCATTTCGGCCGTGCCCTGTAGCATACCATAACCCGGGAAGCCGCGGCTCCGGGCCGATGATGGGAAGTCCGTCGGGCGTGACCGGCCTGAGCCCAGCCCACGTCCGCCGCAACTTGCCCCGAACCAGGCCGGGACAGAGCGCCATGGTTGCGGCAAAAATGCGGGCGATGCCATCCGGCGTCACCTCCGGCTG
>DASYVW010000160.1:0-3989 GCA_035936675.1 Gemmatimonadales bacterium | reverse complement strand
CGCCGGAAGGAATATCCCCCCGGTCCGGCCGGGAGCTCCTCCTCCCGGGAGCAGGCCACCACCAACCGGCTCCGGACCTCGGGACAGGCGTCGAGCAGGACGCGCGCGAATGGTTCCGAGGTCCCCGCGGTAACCCTCATGTCGGCAATGATCAGGTCGTAGCCTCCTTCCCGAGCCAGCTTCAATGCCTGCTTCCCCGAGCGCACCGCTTTGACTGAATGCCCATCGGGGGCGAACAGCGCGCTCAGCAGCCGATGGACGGTCGGGTCCTCGTCCACCACCAGTATCCGGCGGCCTTCGACTACCCTCCTTTCGGGAGCCACGGCGTTCTTCGGGAGGGGAAGAGCGTCCAGCTGGTACAGCGGCAGCGTGACCCGGAACTCGGCGCCGCCCTCTGGTGACGGCTCGTAGGTGAGCGCCCCACCGTGTGCCTTCACCAGGCCGTAGCTCAAGGACAAGCCGAGCCCGGTGCCCTCGCCTGGCCCCTTGGTGGTGAAGAAGGGAGTGAACAGATAGGGGGCAAAGTGCTTCGGCACCCCCGGCCCGGTGTCGCGTACCCTTAGCACCGCTTCGTAGTTCGAGCGGATGGTCGAGAGCGTGATGCCACGAGGCTTCCCCGGCTCCAGCCCCGCGACCGCCTGCACGGCATTGGTGACCAGGTTCAGCAGTACCTGCTGGAGCTCGTAGCGGTCACCCAGCACGATCACCGGATCGGGACTCACCTCAGAGGTCAACTCGATCCCGTGCAGCTGGAGCTCGTACACGATGAGCAGGGACGTGCGGGAGACCACGTCGTTCAGGTCCACGGCGGTCTGTTCGGGCACTCCCTTTCGGGCGAAGGTCAGGAGATTGCGGACGATCCGTCCGGCTCGCTCGGCTTGATCGTGAATGACGCGCAGGTGCTCTCGAGGCAGCTCGGGGTGCGCCGGCCGCTCCAGCAGGAGCTCCGCCAAGCCGGCGATGGACGTGAGAGGGTTGTTCAGCTCGTGGGCCACGCCCGACACCAGCTGCCCGATCGACGCCATCTTGTCGTTCTGGATGATCTGAGCCTCCAGGAGGCGCTGTTCGGTGACGTCCTCGATCAGGATCACGACCGACCCCGGCTCCACTCCGGCGATGGGTCCGGCAGTCAGCCGAAGCACCCGGTTGTTGTGCTCCAGTCGGACCACCAGCGGAACCGTGCGCTCCCCCCGATAGGAAACCTCGATCAGGCCGGACACGGCCTCGGCCGCACCCGATAGCAGCTCACCGAAGTTCTGGCCCAACAGCTCGCGCTCGGGCACCTCCACCAACGCGGCCAACGCCCGGTTCGCCCGCAGGATGGCGCCGTCAGGTCCCACCACGGCAATCCCCTCGGCCAACGCGTTGAAGGTCGTCTCCCACTCTTCCTCGCTCCGGCGGACCATCTCGTAGAGGCGGCTGTTGGCTAGCACCACCGAAGCATTGGTGGCGACGGTGGACAAGAGCCGGCGATCCTCATCGGTAAATGGTCCGCCCCGGCGGTCCGCTACGGCGAGCGCACCCATCGTAATGCCCTGGGCCTTCAGGGGCGCCACCGCGGCCGAACGCACCAGGAGACCGGCGAGCAGATTCACGGTCGGGGTGTCGCCGTCCTGGGCAACCTCGATCCGGTCACGGTCAATGGCGACGCGCACGAGCGCGGCGCCGGGCTCGTGGCTTACGTGTCCCAGCAACGGGGCGAGCGACCCCGTGGCGGCAACGACCCGGAGGACGCGGTCTTCCATCTCCACCAGGGCCACGATGGCACCATCAGCCTGGAGAAATCGAGCGGCATATCGCGCCACTTGGTCCACGATCCGGTCGGGCTTCATCGACTCGGAGAGGACGTAGCTCAGCTCCTGGAGAGAGAACAGCTCACTGATGCGACGATCCAGCTGCATGGCGAGCTGATCGGCTTTCCCCTGGGCCTTCCGCACCTGGGAACGGGATCGGATCACCGCCAGCACGAAGGTGGCCCCGATAGTGAGTGCGGCGAAGGCCGCCAGCGACCAAAACCGGTCCTGCGCCCACCACACGACTCCCCCGAGGAGAGCCGCGGCAGCCAGGTGGAGCGTCAGCTCCCAGCTGGTGTTCCAGCCGGAGATCAGCAGAAGGATGGCGGCGCAGCCCAGTGCGACCGCGGGTGATATGACGGAGTTGGTGAGGATAGCAGCGGCAACGACACACGCGAGGACCGCACCCGCCACGGCGGCGATCGATAGCTGCGAACGGCTGCTCCGGCTGGTCAGCTCAGGGCTCCCGGGAGTCGCGGCGGGCGACCCTTTCCGTCACATAGGCCTCAGGAGGGGCATTCGGCTTCACCCGGATCGACTTGGCCGGGATGCCGACGTTCACGTGATACGGACGCACGTCCTTGGTGGCGACCGCATTGGCCCCCACCATGGCATGCCGGCCCACCTGCACACCCGCGAGGACGGTGGCGTGGTAGGTAATGCGCACGTCATCTTCCAGAACGGTCCGTGCGTTGGTGACGTCCTTCTGGTCCACGATGCTGTGGGTGTGACTGTAGATGTTGGCGTAGTCCGAGATGCTCACCCGATTCCCCAGCGTGATGCCGCCGCGGTCGTCCAGCAGCACATTCCGGTGCACCACCACGTCATCACCCACCTCGAGATTGTACCCGAAGGAAAACTCGACGTTCTGAAAGCATTTGAAGTTCTTGCCCACGCGAGCGAAGATGTGCGGCGCCAGGATCCGCCGGAATCGGATACCAAGGTGCACGTTACCGCCGCCCAGAAGAGATCGGTCGAAGCTCTGCCATAGCCAGAGCAGCGGCTTCACCCGGGCGTACCGCTCCGCGTCGACCTCGGCGTAGTACTCCGGCTCGAGAGTGATGTTCCAGGGATCGAGTGAGAGCAGGGCGACTCGGCTGGGGTCGGGGGTCCTGGGGTCCTGCAGCAACTCGTCGTAGTCCTGCACACCCGGATAGTAGATCTGGAACAGGAGGTCCCGGGTCAGCCGATGCCAGTCGGCACCAGGCTCAGCAAGTTGAGCCTCCAGATCGGCCAGCCAGCCGTCGTAAAACTTCTCGGTGGCCTTGGGAAGTCGCACCTGGCGGAGTGGCAGAAGGACCATGCAGGGCTCGTTTTCGGGACGGTGAGGCACGAGGGAAGTGCGGTCACCGTACAATGATGGGCGCACCCCAGTGTTGACACCAGTCCTAATTGGGAATAGAGTAGTAGGAGTTTAAGATGAAAACCATTCTCATCTAGTCTTGCCGGCATTTCGAGGACTGTCGATGCGCCTTGCCTCGTGCGCCCCCTTCCTGACCGGTCTGGCCATTCCGCTCATCCTCAACCCACTCAGTGCCCAGGAATCCGAGACCACTTCAGTGGGCGGCTATGGAGAGGTCCACTACACCAACTCCACGGGTGCGAACACGCCGGGGATGGTCAACGTCCGGCGCTTCGTGCTGTATCTGGCTCATACCTTCAACGAGAAGGTGGCCGTTCGCTCGGAGCTCGAGTTGGAGGACGCCAAGGTCGAGGGAGGGAAGGCGGGCGGGGAGGTAGCGCTGGAGCAACTATACCTCGACTATCTGATCTCGCCCGCCTTCACCATGCGGGCCGGTCTCGTGCTCCCACCGGTCGGGATCGTGAACGAGGTCCATGAGCCGCCGACGTTCAACGGTGTGGCGCGTCCCGCCTTCGATCGTGACGTCATCCCCACCACATGGCGGGAGATCGGCGTCGGTGCGGTCGGTGCCATTTCCGGCTCCTCGGGGCTGAGCTACCGGGTGTATCTGGTGAACGGTCTAAAGGCCGACGGGTTCAGCGCCGCCTCGGGTATCCGGGAGGGACGGCAGGAAGGGAGTGAGGCGAGCTTTGCCAACCCCTCGGTCACGGGGCGGCTGGAGTGGGCCCGGCCGGGGCTCCGCCTCGGTGGCTCGTTCTGGTATGGGGGCAGCGCCAATCAGGACTCGTTGCTGGGCACCGGCACCTTCGACAACGCGGTGGCTCTGGTGTCCG
>DASYVW010000159.1:0-3740 GCA_035936675.1 Gemmatimonadales bacterium | reverse complement strand
CAGGAGAGCCAGATCGTGGATGGCCACTGCATCGAGCATCCAACGCTCGAGCTCATTCCCACCCGCGAGCGAAACCACTTCTTCCGGCTGAGCCGGTACGGCAATCGCCTCCGGGACCTCATCACCAGCGGGCAGCTTCGGGTGGAGCCGGCTATTCGCCGGAACGAGGTCCTGCGCCTGGTCGAAGGCGGTCTCCAGGACATTTCCGTCTCGCGCCTACGGCAGTCGTGGGGCATCCCCTTCCCCGGCGATCCCGAGCAGACGGTGTACGTCTGGTTCGATGCCCTCATCAACTATCTCTCGGCCACCGGGTTCCCCGAGCCGGGATACGAGCGTCTGTGGCCCGCGCACCTCCACGTGGTCGGAAAGGGGATTACCCGCTTTCATTGCGTGATCTGGCCGGCCATGCTCCTCGCAGCACAGCTCGAGCTTCCTCGCGAGGTCTGGGCCCATGGCTATGTCCAGTGGGAGGGCACCAAGATGTCGAAGACCGCCGGAACTGCGGTGACTCTCGACGAGGCCATCGATCGGCACGGGCCCGACGCCCTTCGCTACTTCCTGCTGCGGGAAGTCGGTTTTGAGGCTGACGGCAATTTCACCTGGGAGCGATTCGACGAGCGCTATACCGCCGACCTCGCTGATGGCCTGGGCAATCTCGTGTCGCGATCGCTCGCCATGCTGATGAAGTACCGTCAGGGCGTGGTGCCGACGGGCGGCCCCGGGCCGCTCGATGAATCAGCGCGGGAAGCGCTCCACGCCTACACGCGAGCCATGGAGGCCCTGGATTTGCGAGGAGGAGTGGAGGCAACCTGGTCACTCGTCTCGGCCGCGAACCTGTTCGTGCAACAGACTGCACCCTGGGCGCTGGCGAAGGCGGGAAAGGACGACGAGCTGGACCGAGCGCTGAGTGCGCTTGCCCGAGCGCTTTCGCGGCTCGCAGCCATGGCCAGCCCATTCATTCCAGGAAAGGCTCAGGCGGTCTGGGCCATGCTCGGATTGGAGGGCCAGGTAGGAGCTCTGGAGTGGTCTGCTGTGGAGCAGCCGCGGGTGTCCGGCCGCACCGTGAGACCACCTGAGGTGCTCTTTCCCAAGCCTGCAACGGTGTAGCAGTTAGAGTTGTTGTCCGGCGAAACTGTTTGACAGTGAAAGACTTATCACTCTAGGTGGCCCTTGACAATCCTCATCTCCGGGGGCCACCTTAACTTTGCAGCTCTGACTCGGGCCCTCCCCACACCGCAAGGGTTGGTGGCAGACGGTAGAGTCGATTCAGACAAGTATCAGCGAGGTGTGTTTGAGGTGTAACCATGGCTAAACGCCGTTGGACTCTGGTTCTCGTCCCCCATGGGTCGGAGCCGTCGCGCATCGTCGAGGTTTCCTACGGCCTGCTGCGACTGGTAATCGGTGCAGTTGGTGGCATCGTGGTCCTCGCGCTTATCGCTGGATACGTCACCGTCTCCCACACTTCCGACCTCTCGCGGGCTGCCAGACTCCAGCAGGAAAACGCCTCACTCGCGCGCGAAGTCGGTGAGCTGCATGGCCGCCTCGTTACCCTGGCTGACACCATCACCCGCATCTCTCAGCGCGACGCCCGCATTCGGGTCCTCGCCAATCTGGAGCCGATCGATCCGCAGGTGCAGGCTGCCGGCATCGGTGGCCCGGCCTCACCCGAGATCGGTCTTGCAGGGCTCACCGGAGTCAGCCGTCGCACCGCGGACATTCGGGTGGACCTCGGCGCACTCATCCGGCGGGCCAACCTCCTGGCCTCATCGTTCAAGGAAGCGGCCGATAGCCTGGGGCTCCACACTGCAAGGCTGGCTGCCACACCGTCAATCATGCCGACGCAAGGCTGGCTCTCCAGCGCCTTCTCGGCGATGCGGGTGCACCCCATCCTGCACATGGCCCGCCCACACGAGGGCATCGACATCTCCGCGCCAATGGGCAGCCCGATCGAGGCGCCCGCGGCCGGAGTGGTGACCGATGCTGGTTGGGAAACCGGCTACGGCAACACCATCACCATCGACCACGGGTTCGGGATCGTCACCAAGTTCGCTCACGCCTCAAAAATCCTGGTGAAGGACGGCCAGCGGGTCTCCCGAGGCCAGCGAATAGCTCTCGTGGGCAACTCGGGACTCGCTACCGGGCCCCACCTCCATTACGAGGTGCACGTGAACGGCCGGCCGGTGAATCCGTTGAAGTATGTCTTGCCTGAGGGGGTCGTGACGGACTAGGACGGGAAGGATGGGAAGGTCGGGAAAGACGGGAAGGAAAGAAAGAGCCCCGGGACCAAACGGTCACCGGGGCTTCGTCATGTAGTCACCTTCCCGTCCTTCCCGTCCTTCCCGTCTTTCCCGTCCTCCTAAAACGTCACCTTCGGCGCCTCCGCCGCGCCTTGGGCCGCCTCGAAATACTCGCGCGGCTTTCCCATCCCGAACACCTTGGCCGTGAGGTTGTAGGGGAAACGGCGGATGTAGGCGTTGTATTCGCCGACGGCGGTGTTGTAGTCCTGCCGCGCGACGGAGATGCGATTCTCGGTTCCCTCGAGCTGATCCTGCAGCTGGCGGAAGTTCTCGCTGGACCGGAGCTGCGGGTAGTTCTCCGCGATGGCCAGGAGCCGTCCCAATCCCTGGTTGAGCTGCTGATTGGCGGCGGCCATCTCGGGCACGTTCCCCGACTGCACCGCGCCGCCGAGCCGTGCGCGAGCATTGGCAATCGAGATGAAAACCGTGTCCTCCTGCTTCGTGATTCCCTTCACGGTATTCACCAGGTTTGGAATCAGATCGGAGCGGCGCTGGAGCTGGGTCTGAATCTGTCCCTGGGCCTGGTTGACCCGCTCGTCCATCGTCTGGATCGTGTTGTAGCCGCACCCCGCAAGCAGCATGAAGGTCGCGATGAGCGGCGGACGCATTCTGGGGGAGGGCTTCATTGCTGATCTCCGAGCTGAAGTTGATCGACGTACCTGGCCGAGTCCTCCACGGCCTTCATGTAGTTTTCGAATTCCGGGGCCTGGCAGCGCCACTCGCGGTCAACCCGGTGACGAACCACGTGGAGCAGATGCTCGCCCTCGAACCCAATGGCCGCGGCGGCCGCCGCGGCGAGCTCGAGAGGATCGTTGGGAACCGTCTTGCCGATGAGTGTCAGGACCCCGCGCAACAATACCAGGATGGTCGCGGCGCTCTGGAGGCCGAGCTTGCCGAGCGCGGCAGGATCGGGAGCATGGAGGGTATACCCTTGGCGGAGGCGGAGCAGCTTGCCCCGAAACTCCCGCTCGAGTGCCTTCCGCAGATCGGTGGGATCTACCCTGACACTCTCGAGCGGATCGGGCCCCCGGAGTACCCGATACGAGGTCCGCATATCCGTGATCTCGATCGGAAAGGCATCGGTTGCGCGAGTCCACTCGGCTCGGCTGAGCATCAGCGGAGGTTCGGTCGTTCCCTTGCGCCAGCCGCCGAACGCGCGGCTGAGGGACCGAAGCGTCGCCGGCGTCAGCTGATCCATGACAAGCATGAGGTTGATGTTCGATCGCCCCGGGACAAAATCGCCGCGCGCTGCCGAGCCGTACAGCACCGCGCTATAGGTCTGGCCGAGAGCCTTGTCCGCCTCGGTAAGAAATGGATCGACCACCCGAGCGACTGACTCGCGCATCAGAATCTTCCTCCTGCACCGCCACCACCAAACCCGCCGCCGCCGCCGAAGCCGCCAAAGCCGCCTCCGCCTCCGCCAAAGCCGCCTCCCCCACCCCA
>DASYVW010000158.1:0-6386 GCA_035936675.1 Gemmatimonadales bacterium | reverse complement strand
CCTTGGCGACGTCCGGTGCCGAGACCGAGTAGGCAACCCACCCTCCTTCGGGCGAGACTTGCGGGCCATCGACATCCCGGAAGCGGTACAGGTCGTCAAGCGTCAGCTTACGCCTGCTCCCGTCCTGCCCGAGCGCACCCTGGATGGCACATGCCGTACATAGGAGTCCGACTGCCACGGCTCGCGTCCACGTCACCGTGACTCTCCCTGGGGCGATTTATACACGGTCCCACCCTTCATCACGAACCCTACCTTTCTGAAGCTTCTGAGATCGGCCAGCGCGTCCCCCTCGACAGCAATGATGTCGGCATACTTCCCCGGCGTGAGCGAGCCAACGCTGTCTTTCCATTGCATGAGATCGGCTGCCGAAATCGTCGCGGACTGGATGGCCTGCATGGGTGACATGCCGTACTTGACCATGTATGGAAGCTGCATCGCGTTGAGTCCATGGGGATAGATCCCGCTATCGGTCCCATACGCCACTTTGACGCCGAGTGCAACCGCCTTGCGGAAGCCGGCGCGCTGAATCTCGGTCGTCTCCGTGTTCTTCCGTAGGATGTCCTCGGGCCACTTCTGCTCTCGCCCGACGCTATCGGTATAGTCGCCGTTCCAGATGTCGGCCACCAGCCAAGTGCCGCGCTCCTTCATTAGCGCCAGGCCTTCGTCATCGATGAGCGAGCCATGCTCGATCGAACGGACCCCGGCCCGCACCGCGCGCTTGATCCCTTCAGCGCCGTGCGCATGTGCCGCCACGAAGGTGCCGTATTCGGCCGCCTGCTCCACCGCGGCTCGGATCTGATCCTCGGTGTACTCGGAGACGCCGGGCTTGGTGCCTCGAGTGAACACTGCACCGGTCGCGAGAATTTTGATGAAGTCGGCCCCGCCATTCATGATCGCGCGCACCCGCTCGCGCACCTGGTCGGCCGAGTTGGCGACACCAAAGCGAAAGCTCGCCGGGATGGTCACGTCCGGTGCGGCTCCGACCAGCTCGCCGGCGCCGGTGGATACCGTCACGTAGGCGCCCGCGACCTTCATCCGGGGACCGATCACCGTGCCGTCGTTAATGGCATCACGCAGTGCTACATCGACGAAGGCCCGGTAAGTACCCACGTCGCGGACCGTAGTGAACCCGGCCAGCAACGTCGCGCGCGCGTTCCGAACGCCGCTGAACGTCTCCTGCGCCTCCGAGCGCTCCAACGGCAGGAGCACATCGGCAGCTGTCGCGTCACCAACGAGGTGAGTATGACAGTCGATGAGACCGGGTAGGACGGTATACCGCGACAGGTCGACCTGGCGAGCGCCGGTCGGGAGCTTGGCTGAGCCGGGCAGGATCGCCTCGATCCGGGTACCGCGCACCAGCACGAGCTGATCGCGGCGCACCTCGCCTCGCTCTACGTCGACCAACCGGCCGGCCCGAATGGCCGTCAGGGTCTGCGCGGTGACAGCGGAGAAGGGGCAGCCGACCGCGAGCACCGCGGCCGCAAGGCCCGAGGCGAACCGCATCATGCTGGCTCCGGGGCACGTGAAAATAGAGCCCCGCGGGGCCGATCGACCCCGCGGGTGTGCGCAATATATCTCTGGGTTTTCGGGAGGGCGAACTTACGGCTTGGCCTTCTTGACCTCGACCTTGGGCAAGGTCACTTCCTTCTTCTCGGTTCCGACCGTGGGCACAGTGATCGTGTCCTTGACCGTACCGGTCTCAATAGTCGGAGTATTCACCGTATCCGTCACGGTGCCGACTACCGGCTTCTGCACTTCATACTGCCCTTCGCCTGTCTTCTTGCACCCACTGAGCGTCCAGAGCGCAGCGAATGCCACGGCCAGCGTGAGATTCCGCACGAGTGACCTCCGGTTGAGAGACCAACTGAACCACCAATTACTCCCGCCAATATGGGTGGGGGGTGCCCGAATGCCTGTGTTGCGCGTCACCCGGAGTGCTCAACGGCTGAGACCGAGGGTTGTCCGCAAAAATGGATGTAGATGATGTTGACGGAATTGTTGGAAAGAGTGTTACGCCACAATGTGATGCGGGTCACACGACTGCGCAGAAAGTTGATACCAACGAAAAACCCTCCGAGTGGTCAACCTCGGAGGGTCGTTCTACTTCTTCAGGTCCTGGGTGGTGCTAGTTCTGCACCAGAATCAGATACTTCGACGCCGACCAGAACTCCTCCGGTGACCCGATCTCCACCACACCCTTGACCTCACCCTTCTCGCTGATGTCTCCGGCCAGGAAATCCGGGCTTTGGCGGGACACGATCTTGTACTTCTTGTCCGTGCGAGGGAGCGGAATCGACAGTGTCTGAGTCTTGTCGATCATGGTGAACGCATCCAGGTTAGGCCGCCGCGCCGGCTCGAGCCGGGTGCCACCGAAGAACAGGAACTTAGAGCCTTCCTTCGTCACCACCCCGTTCTTGATCAGCTCGTCCTTGGTCCCCACGGCGTAGTAGACCCGGTTCTTATATGCGGTGAGGTGGGCGACCGTGTCGATCAGCCAGCCCTTCTCGAGGCTCAGCGTATCGACCCGGCCGTTGAGGGACGCGATCTGATTCCGTTGATCGGCGATGATCGCCTCGGTCTCGGCCCGCTGCTGCTCCGCCGCTGTCTTGAGATCCTCGATGGTCTGCTTGTAGGTCACGATCTGCGCGAGCAGCCTGGCATTCCGGATCTTGGCGTTCTTGACCCGGTTCTCGGTCTCGGTCAGCTTGGCTTCGCTCTCGTTCAGGCGGTCAATGACCTGGCGGATCTTTCCCAAGGTGGCTTGCCGTTGCGCTTTGTCCTGTTGGGCACCCGGGACACCACGCTCCTCGTCGATCTCGAGCGCCGCGGTCTTGGCCCTGGCGAGCTCGCTGTTGAGATCGCTGACGAACTGCGTGGTCTCGAGCACCTCCGTCAGCAGGCTGTCCTTCTGAGCCTCGGCCGCCTTCGATTCAGCCAGCGCCTTGGTCAGGTCGGCGCGGCTGGTGCAGCCCATGGTCGTGACTGCAAGGATCAGGACCAACCCAGCGTACCTCATGGAGAGCCTCCCCCTTCTTCTCGGAATGGGGGGCCCGGCCGCAGGCACATGCCCACGCCGACGCCGCCCTTCTGGACGGAGTATCGGTCAGAGGAGCCAAAACCCTGAGCGATCGGAGATGTGAAGTCGAGTTGTCACGTTAACCAGGAAGGCGGGGCTGTGGCAGTCCCCATTAACGGTGATCGCTAACATCGAACTGCAGGAAGTTGCACTACCCCCATGACCCCCCTAATGGTCGCCATCTCCGTGCCCGCGCTTCTCCAGGGCGGTCACTCCGAAGGTGGCCCGCACGTCCGGGCCGGCATCCTGGGCAATCGTGGCTTCGATCGTCTGCGCTCCGGTGACGGTGCCCAGTCGCACACGGACGGAGGCGTGCCCAGTCGAGTCTGTCGCCACCGACGCCGGGTCTATCTCTGCATCCGGGACTGCAGTCTGGAAACGGAACACCAGCGGGACCTCGGCGACAGGCCGCCCGGCTGCATCGGTCACCTGCACCACCAGTGGCTGGGGCAGGCGGCTGCCAATTGTTGCCTGCTGGCCGTCACCCGAGACGGCCGTCAAGTCTGCGGGAGCGCCGTTATTGGGCAGGGTGAGATCGCCCCCGGCGCAGGCGAGCACCGCCAGGCCGAGTCCTGGACTGAGTAGCCAGAACAAAGGCAAGATGGCACGCATAAGAACCCCCGATTCCCTTCGAAGGCTTTCGATTTGACGATGACGATTCTGAGCTAGTTGAGTTTACTTCGGAACTCGAAAGGCGGATAGGATGTAGCTCACACCCCCCGGCTTCTGAGCTCGGTAACCCGCCGGAGCATGCCTCGGGGAATGAGCCGAAGTAGAAGCACCATCAGCTTATAGCGAACCCCCGGAACGCAAACCACCGGTCTCCCTCGATCGAGTGCCCGAAGTGAGGTGTTCACTACGCTATCTGCCGACATCCACATCCATCGGGGAAGCTCACTCACATCGACATCCATTCGCTGATGGAATTCCGACCGGGTGAAGCCGGGGCAGAGCGCCTGTACTTTGACGCCGGTGCCCGCCAGCTCGGCCGCGAGCCCCTCGCTGAACGTGGTCAGGTAGGCCTTGGTCGCACAATAGTTCACGTTCCCTGCCGAGTAGATGAACGAGGCGACGGAGGAGACGTTCACGATGGCCCCGCGCCGGTTGGCGAGTAGCACTGGCAGCGCCGCCTGAGTCAGACGCATTGGGGCCACGACATGGAGCCGGAGCATTGCCTCCTGAATCGCCGGGCTTGCGTCCGCAAGCTTTCCCCGAGTGCCGAAGCCGGCGTTATTCACCAGCAGCGCGAGTCGTGGCGACCGAGTCAGCCGCTCCGCCAGCAGGCTCACGTCGGTGTCGATCGTGAGATCGGCGGGGAAAACCTCAACCGACACTCCGTATTGCCGTTCGAGCTCCTCGCTCAGGCTCTCCAGCCGCGCGGCATTCCGGGCCGCCACGATGAGGTCGTAACCCCGACCGGCGAGCCTTTGGCAGAACACCTTTCCGATGCCAGCCGAGGCGCCGGTCACTACGGCCAGGGGTCGGGTTCCTTCGGAAGAAGTATCCATCAGCGCTGTAAGCCGCTGCGTGCCGCGGGCTCGAACGGACGCAGGGATGGGGCAGTGGCCGTGGATGACAGTGACCGTAGCCTTTGGGCTGCCTCGAGGAGTATGTCGTCGGTCTTGCAGAACACGAAGCGAACCAGCGAACGGCCGCCGTCCCCGCCGTCTCGGAAGAAGCTCGAGCCTGGTACCGGCGTCACCCCGATCTCCCGGGAGAGCCAGATGGCGAACTCGGTGTCCGAGAGCGCGCGCTCGGAGCCGGGAAGGGCAAGACCGGAGAAGTCGGCCAGGATGTAATAGGCGCCTTCGGGTGGTGTACACTTGAATCCCGACTCGACCAAAGCGCCGTGGAGCAGGTCTCTTCGGGCTCGATAGTCGTCGGCAAGACGCCCGTAGAATGCCTGGTCCAGCTGCTCCAGCGCGACCGCCACCCCTTCCTGGAGGGGAGCCGGAGCGCCGACCGTGAGAAAGTCATGCACCTTCCGGATCGCGCTGGTGAGCTCCTGCGGCGCAACGATCCATCCGACCCTCCACCCCGTCACGCTGAAGGTCTTCGATGCCCCGCTGATGGTCACCGTGCGGTCCCGCATACCCGGCAATGTCGCGATCGGCACGTGCTCGCCTTCGAACCGGATATGCTCGTAGATCTCGTCGGTGATGGCCAGGGCGTCGTATTGGACACACAGATCGCGCACGGACTCGAGCTCGGCGCGGCTGAGCACCCGGCCGGCGGGGTTGCTCGGCGTGTTGACGATGATGGCGCGGGTTTGCGACGAGAAGGCGGCCGAGAGCCTATCGAGGTCGAGTGGCTTGCCCGGGTCGAGCGGGACATAGACCGGTTTAGCATCGGCGAGGATCGTATCGGGACCGTAGTTCTCGTAGAAGGGCTCGAAGACGATCACCTCCTCGCCCGGATTCACCAGAGCGAGCAAGGCCGAGATCATCGCTTCAGTGGCGCCGCACGTGACGGTGATCTCCCGCTCGGGGTCCACCTCGAGACCATACCAGGCGTGATACTTCCGGGCCAGGGCCTCGCGCAGCCGCTGCGCACCCCAGGTGATGGCGTATTGGTTGATGTCCTCGTGAATGGCGCGTGCCGCCGCCTCCTTCAGGAGCTCAGGCGCGGGAAAGTTGGGGAAGCCCTGGGCCAGGTTGATCGAGCGGTACTCACGCGCCAGGCGCGTCATCCCTCGGATGACCGACTCGCGGAAGCCATGCGTGCGGCGCGCGGTGTTCACCAGATGCTCCGGTTGTTGTGTTGGTAAGTAAAGACTACACGCCTCGAAGGTGTGGCGCATACACCCTTCCCGTCCTTCCCGTGCTTCCCGCCTTGTCTCTGGCCCGATCGTTGCCTTAGACTCGCAGTATGACCAGTTCCCCCGACCAGCCGCTCCCGATTGTTGACCTGCACAGCCATCTCGTTCCGGGCGTGGATGATGGCACAGCCACTGTCGCCGAATCTCTCACGGCGCTGGCCGCCCTGTACGAGGAGGGGGTCCGCACGGTGGTCACCACACCCCACCTGCTCGTCCCTCACCTCGCTACTGCTGCAGCGATCAGCCGCGAGCTGGACATTCACCGTCGCGCCTTCGATCAGCTGGGCAAGGCAGCCGCCGGCCGCGAGGATCTTCCGGCGCTGGCACTGGGCCAGGAGATCTATGCGCCCGATGCTTCCGCCGCGCGGCGGGTGGCGAACCGGACCGATGTCGGGTTAAACGGCAGATTCCTGCTGGTGGAATTCGGCTTCGAGCTTCAGGGGAGCCACACCGATGTCATCCGCGAGGTCCTCGACGCCGGGCGCCAGATCG
>DASYVW010000157.1:0-3649 GCA_035936675.1 Gemmatimonadales bacterium | reverse complement strand
GGCGCTCTCGACGGCGGCCAGCGCCGGTTGCAGCTGGCTCCGGTCGGCCACGTCGACTTGTAGGGCCACCGCCGGAGCACCCACTGCCCCGAGGGCTGCGAGGGCCGCCGCATTCTTTTCGCCATTCCGCCCCCAAATGGCAACCTTTGCCCCCGCGCCCGCCAATCCGAGCGCAATAGCACGGCCGATACCGCCATTGCCGCCGGTGACAACGGCAACCTGGCCGTCAAGGTCAAAGGCTTGGAGATCTGCCATTCTGCCCTCCGGAGTGTCGTGTGAGGCCTAACTAGTATTAGACCGCAAGCTCTGCAGTCTAGGCTGGATCACGCCACACCGCGAATTTCGATTCCGCGGCTCCGATGTGTAGCGGCCGGATTGCTTCGGGTGCGCCGCACCCTCGCAATGACCTGCGACCGACTGCCTGTCCGCCCGTCCTCCTTGTCGCCACCGGGCGCTCGCTGCTACCTTCGACCCCATGATGCCGCGCACCCCGCTGGTCCGCTCGGTCGGGCTCCTGACCGTAGCGGCGTTTCTCCTGGCCCAGTCCTGGATGGTGTGCGCCCCGCTCTGCCTGTTACAGGGACACGCCAGGGTGGCCCTCGCTGCGTCGCAGTACCAAGACCACGTCATGCACTGCCACTCCGGTGATGTGGTGGTGAGCCAGCTGCCCACCGCCCACTCGCTCGACAACATGCTCCCGACTCGAGTGGCTGCGCCGCTTTCGCCGCTCCGCGTGGTGGCCATCCGCTTTACACCACCCGCACCGATCCACCTCCAGCAGATTCCTCCCGCAGAGCCACCTCCGCCCCGTCCCGTCTAAGCCACAAGTCGACAGCAACGCCGGGTGATTGACGGCGCCGGCCACCGCCGGCGGTCGTCGGCATTCGGCCCACTTGGTGTCCTCTGCGTTTGGCTTTGCTGTTCGCCGGCGCCCAGCTGCTTCGACCCTTGGAGGAGGCTCATGAGGCGAACCCCGCGAATGAAGAGCAGGATGGCGACGGTGCTGTTGCTGCTCGGCGGATTGCTCGGATTCAGGCCGGCGGTGGCGCAGCAGCCCGCCGACACGCTGGATCAGGCCATCGATCTCGGGAGCCAGGCGGAGGATCTGGGCGAGATCGACCGCCTTCCGCTCCAGATCACCGGCTTTGGTGTGGGCGACTACAGCTATGCCGGCCGCACCGGCGACAACAGCTTCTCGGCCAGCAAGGTCGGCGTCGCGCTCTTTCGCGAGGTCAACAGCCGAGCCTACATCTTCGGCCAGCTCACGACGGCGCTGGTCGAGTCCGTGGCCGGCGGTGGGCCCAGTACCGATGTCGAGATCGACAACCTGCTCCTCTCGGTGGTGCCGCCGGGCGCCTCCAACCTCGGGCTCAACTTCGGGAAGCTCGATCTCCCGGTCGGATTCGAGCGGGACGACGAGCCGCTCAACTTCCTGGTCAGCACCAGCTTCAACTTCGAGCTGGCCCGGCCGGTGAAGATGGTGGGACTCGAGGGCAGCTGGAGGCCCAGTCCGAGACTCGGCGTGGACGCCTTCCTGTTCAACGGGTGGGACACCGACCTGGACCCCAATCACGGGAAGAGTGGTGGCGCGCGGCTGGAGTTTCTCCCGCGGTCAGGCGTGACCCTGGGAGTGAGCGGCCTCTACGGCGTGGAAGGCGACCAGGGGGCGACCAACAACCGCTACCTGTTGAATGTGGACTACGCGGTGCAGCCCTCTTGGGACTGGGTGCTGGCGGGCGAGGCCAACCTCGGGGGCGATCGCGGCATCATGCCTGACGGGAGCGACGCGACCTGGGCCGGGGGAACGGTGATTCTCCTGCACCGGTTCACCCCGCACTGGGGCGTCGCGGCGCGGGCCGAGGTGTTCCGCGATGCCGATGGCGCGCGCACCGGGGCAACCCAGACCCTCGAGTCCTACAGCATCGCCCCGCTGTACTCACTGGGAGTGGGACGCGAAGGAATCTTCGCCAACGTGCAGCACACCACGGTCCGGATCCCCCGGCTCCAGCTCCGGGGCGAGGTCCGGGTCAATCACTCGAGCGAACTATTCTTCGACACCGACGGCGGACCGGACACTTGGAACATCGAGTACCGGCTCCAGTTCGTCACCATCTTCTGAGCCGCCATGGACCTCTACCGCCTACGAGATGCCCCCCGCCCGGTCAAGCTGGCAGCGGTGCTCTTCCTGCTGCTTCTGGGCTACTCCTACATCTTCGCCTTCCTGATGGTGAAGACCTGGAGCGGACTCACCCCGTCACAGGTGCAGGCGACCTACGTGCCGGCGCCGGCGATGAACATGGAGGCGATGCCCGAGCACTCCACCAGCTCGGAGCGGCCGCTCGACCTGGGCACCGTGCCGGAGATGAAGCACACCGTGGATACCAACCTGCTGATTCAGGACAGCCACATCCACATCATGATCTACGCCATCGTGGCCGCGCTCGAGTCGCTGATCATCTTCGGCCTGGGCTGGCCCGGCTGGTTCCGCGACTGGATGATCGTCGCCGCCTTCGGGTTTGGCGCGCTCGACTTCGCCGGCCAGTGGCTGATGAAGGCGCACCTCCCCGGGTTCGCCTGGCTCACACTCGTCTCCGGTTGGGGGATGGCGCTGGTCTATCTCTTCGTCCTGGGCGGAACCCTCCGCGCCATCGCCCCTCGCCGAACGCTATGAAGGAGCATGTCATGCACTCTCGATACCTGTGGGCCCTCCCTCTGGCGCTGCTCCTGGCGGGGGCCCGCCATCCCACGCCGAGCGTGGTCCTGGTCAAGCAGACCGACCTGATCCGCACCACGCTGGAGGGGGCGAAGCAGTTCTTTGTCCGGAAGGTCACTATCGGGAAGGACGATCTCGCCCGAATCCGGCGGGAGGTGGATTTCTCACCTGAGGATCCCGACCTGAGGTTCTATCTGGGCAAGACCGAAGACGGAACCCTCGCCGGCGTGGTCCTCTTTCCCCAGGTGAACACGATCCACGGACCGATCGAGGTCGGGCTGACCCTGGGTGTCGACGGCCGCATCACGAGCGCGGTAGTCACCAAGGCCACGGTCGAGACTCGGCCCTGGGTCGAGGAAGCGGCGGCGGCCGGCCTAATGAAGCGATTTCAAGGGATGCGATACGGCGATGACGTGAAGCGGGCCCTGGAGGGGCTGTCGCCGGGGCAGATCGGCCAGATGCCGTATTTCGAGGCCCAAGTGATCGCGGCCACCGTGCGTCAGGGCCTGGTGCTGTATCACCTGCTATTCCATGAGAGTGATCTCAGCCGGCGGTAGATGAAGCGGCGGTAGATACCGCCTTACCGTCTTACCGCCGCGTCCGTAGCTTCCCGCCATGGACCCGCTCTCAGACCTGCTGCGTGTGGTCCGCCTCGATGGCGCCTTCTTTTACGCGGTCGAGGCGGCGGGGCCCTGGATCGTGGAATCGGCGCCTGCGAAGGAGCTGAAGCCCCAGATCCTGCCAGCCTCAGAGCACCTGATCTCGTACCATATTCTTACCGGAGGCCGCTGCTTCGTGCGGCTGATCGGTGAGCAACCGGTCGAGCTCCTCCCTGGCGACGTGATCGTCTTCCCTCACGGCGATCCCAATGTGATGTCGAGCGGACGAGATCTCCGTGCTCCCGGCGTCACCGCCAGCTTCCCCGACCGCTACCCC
>DASYVW010000156.1:0-11884 GCA_035936675.1 Gemmatimonadales bacterium | reverse complement strand
AGAGGAACGCCCGCGCGATCTCTTCGGTGGTGAGGCCGCAGACCTCGCGGAGGGTGAGGGCGATCTGGGCGTCGGGCGGCAGGGCAGGGTGACCGCAGGTGAAGATGAGGCGGAGCCGGTCGTCCTCGACTCCTTCATCATCGATCTCGAGCGGAGCAGTGACACCGTCCCCCAGTTGGTCGGCCACTGCCGCAAGTGACGCATCGAACCGCGCCCGCCGGCGCAGAGAGTCGATCGCCTTGAACCGGCCGGTGGAGACCAGCCACGCCCGTGGGTTCTTGGGGACCCCCTCGACCGGCCAGCGCTCAACCGCCGCCGCGAACGCCTCCTGCAGCGCCTCCTCCGCCAGATCGAAGTCGCCGAGCAGGCGGATGAGGGTTGCCAGGACGCGGCGGGATTCCGCGCGATAGATGGCTTCGATGCTGGGGGACACAGCGAAGGATCCCTCCGTGTGCATGCCAAGAGATCCTTCGCTACGCTCAGGATGACAATCGTGTGACTCCTGACTCCCAACCCCCTTACGCGTGCGCTGCTGCCGCTCCCTCCCGCTTTGACGCCTCCTTGGAGAAGTCCACCACCGGGCGGACCTCGATTGCGCCGAGCCGGGCCGAGGGGATCTTGGCGGCAACCTGAATGGCGTCGTTCAGATCCTTGGCCTCGATCAGGTAAAACCCGCCCAGCTGCTCCTTGGTCTCCGCAAACGGCCCGTCGGTGGTGGAGACCTTGCCGTTCCGGACCCGGACGGTCGTGGCGCTGCCGGTCGGCTGGAGCGCCTCCCCCGCCGCGTACTTGCCGTTGTTCCGGATGTCACCGGTGAAAGTAAAGTACTCGTTCATGATGGCCTCGGACTGCGCCGGGGGCATGGTCTCCCAGTTCTTCTCGTTCTCGTAGATCAGGCAGAGGTATTTCATGGGTTCCTCACAGGTGGGGTGATTGTGGACACAGAGTAGTCGTTCGGGAGGGACCGGAATCGACATCCCGGCAGGGGAGCCACGGCCGAGCAGAAGTCCGGCCGTGGAGCAAGCCTGGTCTGATCAATAGAAGCGGCCTTCCTCCCGCAAGACGGCCAGGCTCTTGAAGCCGAGGCTGAGCAGCGCCTGGAATTTGCCCTTCACGCCGATGGTCGCCCCGCTGCGCGGCGGATCTCCCTTATCGCTCACCACTGTGAGCGTGCCGGTATTGTCCTTGATTTCGTACGCACCTACTCCGAGCCCTCCCACAGCGCCCTTGACCACACCTTTGACGCGGACGGTCTTTCCATCGTAGCGGGACGGGTCGTTGAGCAGCTGGTTGATCGGGGTGACCGAGGCGCAGCCGGCGAGGAGGAACAAGGCGCCGACGAGCAAGAAGCGCTGGGCTGATTGGCGGAGGGCGTGAGCCTTAGTTGACATACGATCCTCAGAGGGAGGGTAGACTGAATAAGTAGCGCTCAGGCCTGCCTTGCCGCCAGCCGCCCATCGAGCGACTCGTTGATCTCGGCAAACGGCACCGCCCGGGCGAGCGCAGCGAAGCTTCCCCGCTCGGCGATTTCCTTCGCGGCTTGAAGGAACCCGGTCCAGGCCGCCCGGGCCAGCGCGCCACCCACGCTGATCCTCCGGACGCCGATCGCGGCAAGCTCAGAGACCGTAGTAAAGTCGCCGCCGACCAGGACGTTGACCGGCTTGGGGGCGACCGCCTGGACTACCGCCACGATTTCTGCGTTGGTACGGATCCCCGGCGCGTAGAGACAATCGGCGCCGGCTTCGGAATAGGCGGTGAGCCGGCGGATCGTCTCGGCGAGGTCGGGACGTCCGACGATGAACCCCTCCGAGCGGCCGGTCAGGAGAACGCCGGTGTTGCTCTCATCGATGGCCTGACGGGCGGCCCTGATCCGTTCGACGGCGAGGTCGAAATCGAGGAGCGGGTGCGAGGTGTCTCCGGTGGAGTCTTCGATCGAGAGGCCGGCGACACCCGTTGCCGTCGCCTGGAGGACGTTGGCACCAACCTGCTCCGGCTCAACCGCGAAGCCGCCCTCGAAATCCCCGTTGACCGGCAGATCGACGCTCCGGGCAATCGATCGGAAATGGGCCAGGGCCTCGTCCAGGGATACGTGATTATCCCGCCGGCCGAGGGACCAGGCGAATCCGGAGCTGGTCGTGGCGAGCGCCGGGAAGCCGAGCCGCGCGAGCAGGCGGGCGCTGCCGAGGTCCCACGGATTGGGGATGACGAAGCAGCCGGATTGGTGAAGCTGGCGGAATCGCCGGCAGCGATCCGGAGCGAAGGAGGCTGTCACCGCTGCGAGTCTGGCGCCGACATCTCGTGCAGCGACGTGGGGTAGGCATTGGGATCCAGGTCCACCGGCGCCGCCACCTCCAGCACCTCGTCACTGGCAATGACGAACGCCCGGTCGCCCGGCCCGGGCTCCACCACGCCCAGCGTGGTGAAGCTCCCGAACGCCGGGAGTAGCGCGGCATTCGTCCCGACGATGAAGCAGGGCAGGGTCTCCCGCTGAAGCCCGCGCCCTACCAGCGTGAGCCCCGGGTGCACGTGGCCCGCCAGCCCATATGCGTCTGTCGAGCTGACCGGCTCATGCCGGAACACGAACGGCGGGACGAAGGCGGGCGAGTTGACGCTGTTGATCCGGAGGTCGTTCGGAGGATCGCCCGAGTGGCGGTCGTGATTGCTGCGCACCAGCAGGATCTCGACCGAGTTGGACAGACTGCGCCACCGCCGCAGCTCGGCCAGCGTGTGAGACGGGATGTGGGAGGCCTTGGTGTGGAAGAGGTCGCCCAGCACGACCATCCGTCGGGCCTCGGTGCGCCGAAGCGCGCTGTCGAGGCGGCCCAGGTCATCGCTGGTGGTGGCGAACGGAACCGGGCCACCTGGAGTCGGTAAGGGTGCGGGCTTGCCCCAGTGCAGGTCGGCCACGACAACGGTGGCCGCGCCAGGCCAGAAGAACGCCCGCTCCGAGAGCAAATACACCTGCTCGCCCGCGAGGGTGAGCGCTACGTCCGTCATGGGAAATCAGCGACCTGTCAGGGGTGAAGCCCAAACGTACCCATCATTCGGGAACGCGGCCAGATATGGCTGCAATGTAACGCTCGGCCGACCGGCGGAGCGCCCGCTTGGCGCCGGTGGCGACGTTGCGGCCGAACCAGCCGCCGTAGATCGCATCGAAGTCGAACGGCTCCACCGCGGCGACGATGCGCTTCACCGCCGACGCGCCGAGCGGGATGAAGTTGGGGAAGCTGTACATGAAGCTGAGAGACTTGCGGTCCTCGCCCACATGGATGGTGTCGCCCGTGAGCAGCGCGCCCCTGCCGCCCGCGCCACCCGCCCAGTGCAGCACCGTGGCGCCGGGAAAGTGCCCGCCGCACCTGATGAGCGAGAGCCCGGAAGCCACCTCCTTGGTCTCGCCCTCCCAGAAGACGATCGCCGGGTCCGGGCGCATCACCCACTCCCGGTCGGCTGCGTGCAGATAGACCGGCACCCCGCCGAGCGCCCGGCTCCAGTCGACCAGGGACGAGTAATAGTGCGGGTGAGAGATGGCGATCGCGGCGACCCCGCCGAGCGCCTGGACCGCAGCCACGCTGCGATCGTCGGTCAGGGTGATGCAGTCCCAGAGTACGTTGCCGCCGCTCGAGCGCACGTGCAGCGCCCGCTGCCCGAAGGCAAACTTGGGCTCGGTTGCGATGCTGATCAGCTCCGGCGCTTCGACGTCGAGCTGGTTCCGGTGGGAGCCCTGGAGATCCGGCAGCGTGGTCCAGCGCTGGCCGGTCCAGCCAACGTACTGCCGCTCGTCCTCGCACACGAGGCAATGCTCAGGCGGCAGAGCCGACTCGGCGTACTGGACGCCGCAGGTAGCGCAGATGTAGCAGGGCATGGCCTACTTCCGATGCTCGTACGTCCCCATCAGCGTTCCCTGCGCCACGATGTGCTGATCCATCGCCTGCTCCAGCTCGGCCTTGCTGGCGCCGGCTGCCAGGTTGAGCGAGATGTCGAGTGCGTACAGGCGAAAGAAATAGCGGTGGGGTTTTCCCACCGGCGGGCAGGGGCCGGCGTAGGCCAGGTCACCCGCCGTGTTCCGCCCGTGCCGGGCACCGGAGGGGAGCTCAGGCAGGGTCGGTACCGCCTTGGTCAACTCCACTGCGTCGCTGGGGAGATTGAAGAGGACCCAGTGAATCCAGGTGCCCCGGGGTGCGTCTGGGTCCTCGCAAACGATGGCGTAGCTGCGGGCGCCGACGGGGGCGCCGCTCCATTGGAGCGGGGGAGAGATATCGTCCCCCTCGCAGGTGTACAGGTAGGGAATCCGGCCTCCGTCCTCGAAGACCGTCGAGGTCAAACGGATTTCGGCGGAGCTTGATTCGGTGGTCATCTCAACCTTTCCCAGCGTCGACCCAGAGCCGGACGGCCATGATGACGATAAAAACAGCGAACATCCGCTGGAGCGTCGATCCCGAGATCTGCTGGGCCAGCCGCGCGCCGACCCAGGCGCCAAGGAAAAGCCCCAGGCCAATGAGCATCGATGCCTTGATGTTCAGGTTCCCCTGCTGGTAGTACGCATATGCACCCAGCAGCCCGACGGGCAGCAACATGGCGCCGAGCGAGGTGCCGAGGGCGAGCTTGGTGGGGAACTTGGCAAGGAAGATCAGGGCGGGGATGATCAGGATGCCACCGCCTATCCCGAACAACCCCGAGAGCACTCCAGCGACCAGACCGACGGCGAGGAACGTGAGCATCATGGGCGGCAACCTCTTGTGAGTTAGCCAAAGAAAGTCAACTTTGTTCGTGCTGCAAGACGGCGGTTCGAGCCTACGAGTGCCCAGGAGACATGATGATGATGGAGCAACCATGAAGCGGGTGCTGCCGATCCTCCTCGTCGGCGCGGCCGTGCTGGTCCTGATGGACGTGGTCGGCGCGCTGACCGGCAGGCCCCTCGGTTTTCCTTACCCCCGGCTCGGCGTGGTGTCTCTCCTGGTCTATTTCGGTGTCGGCGCGCTCGGCGCCTGGCGTGAAAGCTTCAGCGACGGCCTGGCCACGGCGATCGTCGTCGGGCTGCTCGACGGCACCCTCGGCCCGCTTGCCGCCTGGATAGTGGGATCCGGACCGGTGGACCAGACGGTCGCCGAGCCTGGCATCTTCGCCTACCAGATCGCGGTCATGACCGGGACCGCGGCCGCCGTCGGGCTCGTCGGCGCGGTGGCCGGGAGTTGGCTCGAGCGGCGCCGGGTCATCCGAGGAGTCGTTTCCCGCTAATCCTTGCAAATCCCGCCAATTGTCCCGCCTATTCGTGTGAGTTCCGTCACAGGAAGCTTCAGCGCAAACCGGCAGTTTGGACCCTATTGCCGGCTCACGACCGGCCCCCTGGAGGACAACCTATGGGCGCGAAATCCTTCGTACGAGGCCTGACGCTCGGCGCAGGCCTCATGTACCTGATGGACTCCGAGCGCGGTAGGGCTCGCCGCGAGCAGCTGGCCCAAAAAGTCAGCCATCTGCTCGGGAGCACGCGCTACCGCTTCGATACGGGCGGGTTCGAGGCGGGCGGTGTCGAGATCGGACACTATGGCGCGCGGGCCGGCGACATCGCCGGGCTCGGCGCCGCGACCCTCAGCCTGGTGCGGTCGGCAGCACCCTCGAGCCCGGGAAACACCCTGGCCCTTCAGGTCCTTGGAGGGATGCTGGCGCTGTACGGACTCACCCGCCGGGGGACATTCGCATCGCTGTTCCGCACGGTCGGCACCGGGCTGCTCGTGGGCTCGGCCAGCCGTGACTCCCTCGTGGGGTCGGTGCTTCCGCGGGCCGACCGGCGCCGGGCAGTGGACATTCAGAAGACGGTGCACATCGATGCCCCCCTGGAGCAGGTGTATGCGTTCTGGAGCAACTATGAGAACTTCCCCCTCTTCATGTCGCATGTGCGGGAGGTGGAGGATCTTGGCGGAGGACGCTCCCGCTGGAGCGTGAGCGGGCCTGGCGGCGTGCCGATCGAGTGGAACGCGATCCTGACGCAGCAGGGCTTCAATGAGGTCATTGCGTGGCGGAGCGAGCCGGGCTCGATGCTGGAGAATGCCGGCATCATCCGCTTCGCGCCCGCCGGAATCGGGACGCGAGTCGACCTGCGCTTCTGCTACCATCCTCCCGCCGGCGGTGCGGGAGAGGCGGTGGCGCAGCTGCTGGGCACCGACCCACGAGCCAAATTGAACGAGGACCTCGGGCGGATGAAGGCACTGCTCGAGGCAACCCATTAGGAGTGAGATGCCTAGACGTAGATCGGGGACAGAATCGAGCAGAGCGTCCGGATCAGGGTTCCACAGAGCGGTTGCTGGGGTGCGCGGCAGGTTCAGAAGAAAATCCGACCGAGCCCGGCTGATGCTCGCCGCCGGGCTGGGTGCGGCGTGGGCCCTCCGGAGGCTCCGGTTGAGCTCCTACACCCTGCCGGGGAAGACCGTGGTGGTTACCGGCGGATCCCGAGGCCTCGGCCTGGCGCTAGCGCGCGAGGTAGCGGCCCAGGGCGCCAGGGTGGCCATCTGTGGTCGTGATGCAGGCTCGCTCGAGCGGGCGCGCCAGTCGCTGGCCCAGATCAGCGCCGACGTCCTGGCGGTCACCTGCGACATCACCCAGCAAGCCTCGGTGTCCCAGTTGCTCGAACAGGTGCACCAACGGTTCGGGCCGGTGGACGTGCTGGTGAACAACGCCGGCGTGATCGAGGTGGGACCGGTGGAGACGATGTCCCTGGCCGACTACGAAGAGGCCATGGCCACGAACTTCTGGGGCATGCTCTATCCCACGCTCGCCGTGCTGCCCGAGATGCGCGAGCGCAAGGCCGGCCGGATCGTCAACATCACATCGATTGGCGGCAAGCTGGGCATTCCCCACCTGCTCCCCTACAGCGCGAGCAAGTTTGCCGCGGTGGGCTTCTCCCAGGGGCTTCGCGCCGAAGTCGCGGCGGACGGCATCAAGGTCGTCACGGTCTGTCCCGGCCTCGTGCGCACCGGCAGCCCGCGCAACGCCATCTTTCGCGGCCGGCATCGTTCGGAGTACGCCTGGTTCAGCATCAGCGATGCGCTTCCCGGCCTGTCCATCAGTGCGGAAGATGCGGCCCGCCGCATCGTGGGCGCGTGCCGTCGGGGCGACGCGGAGGTCCTCTTCCCTATCCCGGCCCGGGTCGCGGCTGTGGTGAATGCGGTGGCGCCAGGGCTCACCGCCGACGCGCTGAGCCTGGTGGGCCGGGTGCTGCCCGGACCAGGCCGCAAGCCGGCGGACCGCCATAAAGGCGCGGAGAGTCAGTCCTGGCTCTCTCCGTCGTGGCTCACCCGTCTGGGAGACCGGGCCGCGCGGAAATACAATCAGGTCGCCACTCGAAAGAGCGACAGTGTGATCACTTCTGCCGGCTCAACGCCGGAGTAAAGGAAACGAGCCATGGCATCGACGTACAACGGAGTCGCGTCGAACGAGAGTTGGGAAAACCTTCGCCGCCCGCAGACCGCGGACGATGGCATCAATGTCGGGAAGACCGAGCGTCTGGTATCCGGCATCGCCGGCGCCGCAGTGATCGCGCTGGCGCTTCGTCGCAAGCGGCTCAGGGGCGTGCTGTTCCCGCTGGGCGGGACCTTGCTGTCCCGGGCAGTGACCGGCCGGTGTGCGGTGAACCGGGCGCTGGGCCGGAACACGGCGAAAGCCGACCGCGTGAGCTCAGTGGCCCGGGGAGAGGGCATAAAGGTCGAGCGCACCATCACCGTGAATCGCCCGCGGGAAGAGGTCTACCATTTCTGGCGACAACTGGAGAACCTCCCTCGCTTCATGGACCACCTCGAGTCGGTCGCGGTGCTCGATGAGGACCGCTCCCATTGGGTGGCCAAGGCGCCGGCCGGCACCAAGGTCGAGTGGGATGCGACGATCCAGGACGAGATCGAGAACGAGCTGATCGCCTGGCGATCGCTGCCGGGGTCCGATATCGACAACGCCGGCTCGGTGCACTTCATTCCGGCGGGCGATGGGACCGAGGTACGCGTGGTGTTGAGCTACGATCCGCCGGCAGGCAGAGTCGGCGCTGCGGTGGCCAAGTTACTGGGCGAGGAGCCCGAACAGCAGGTCGAGGAAGATCTCCGGCGCTTCAAGCAGGTCATGGAAGCGGTCGAGACCCCGGCTCGATCGAGGAAGCCGGCAAAGCGGGGCTGATCTCTCTCGCATGAGATACGACTGTATCATCGTGGGCGCCGGGCCGGCGGGCCTCAGCGCGGCGCTCATGCTGGGCCGTTGCCGCCGCCGCGTGCTGGTGTGCGACGCCGGCGAGTCGCGTAACGCGCGCTCCAAGGGACTTCACAACTATCTCACCCGCGACGGGATCGCGCCGCTGGAGTTCCTCCGGCTGGCCCGGAAGGAGGTCGAGGAGCACCCCACCATCGAGTTTCTCCCTGCCGAGGTCAAAGACGCTCGACGCACGAGCGACGGTTTCACCGTGGTCCTCGCCGATCGCACCGAGCTCAGTACTCGTAAGCTGCTGCTGGCGACAGGAGTGGTGGACGACCTGCCCGACATCGATGGCCTCCGACCCCTCTATGGCACCAGCGTGCACCACTGCCCCTATTGCGACGGCTGGGAGTGGCGGGATCAGCCGATCGCGATTTTCGGGCGGGGCGAGGAAGGCTCCGCGTTGGCCCTGGCCCTCACCGTGTGGAGTGACGACCTGGTCCTCTGCACCGACGGCCCGAATGGCCTGACGAGCACGCAGCGGGAGCAGCTGGAACGCGTGGGCATCGAGGTGCGGGAAGACGAGGTCATCCGGCTCGAGGGGCAGCGCGGCTGGCTTTCTCGAATCATCTTTGCCGAAGGACAGCCGCTCCCGCGCCGGGCGCTCTTCCTCAGCTCCGCCCAGCATCAGCGAAGCGACCTCGCGCTGAGACTGGGCTGCCGCTTTACTGAGAAGGGTGCGGTCAACACCGGCAGCTGTGAGGCCACCGATGTTCCCGGCCTCTACGTCGCGGGTGATGCCTCGAAGGACGCGCAGTTCGTCATCGTTGCCGTGGCAGAGGGTGGGGAAGCGGGGATGGCGATCAACCAGTCGCTGCTGAAGGACGACCTGGCTCAGAACAGGACTTCGACGCCGAGCCGAACCAGCCGCGGTGGGCCGTACGCAAAGAGCGGCTGAGTAAAGTCGCGGGCGGCGGCGAGGTAAAGCGGGAACAGCTCGTCGCGTCCGGCGATATACCCGTCGCCATTGGCATCGGCCGAGGCGCGATACCGAGCCGACTCGTACGGGATCTCCTCCGGGTGCGCCTGGTACGCGTTCTCAGCCAGCGCGGCGACTCCGGCGCTGTCCGGCCCCGGCAGGCCGGTGTCCCGCCGCACCGCAACGATGTTTCTCCGATTCAACAGGTTCCGCACGTCCAGATAGACGCCACCTCGCGCGCCGCCGAGCCGCATCGGACGCCGCACCAGCAGATCTATCGTCTGAGTCGACGGCAGCCTCGAAGAGTTCGGCAGTCCGATCAACGAATCACCTGCGGCGTTGCTTCGGCTGTAGGGCAGCCCCGAGCTCACCCGCACGATCGCGGCGGCCTCGAGTCCCCCCAGCACCGGCGCGCCGAACAGCTTCGGTCCCACGTGGTCCGGCACTTTGCTCCGGAGTATGGCGGTAACGGTGTGCCGCCGGTCGAAGTCGAGCGGAAACTCCGCCCGCGCCGGACGGATGGTGTCGCCGGTGGTCGGATCGATCGAGATCACCCGGTTTAGCAGAAACGCGTCGGTGGCGGTCGCCTTGGCGCTCTGGAGGGTATACGCGACCCGCACGCCGAACCCATCGCGCAGGTCGCGCTCGAGGATCAGCTCTGCTCCCTTCACGGTGCCCGCGTCGGCGTTGCCGAAGATGGTGGAGTCGGGATCTAAACCGAGCGGCACCGAGGCGACCAACCCGTCGAGCCGCTTGACGTAGGCTCCTAGCCGCAGCGAGGTGATCGGCGTTGGGCGCACCCGGAGGCTGAACTCGTACTGGGTGGCATCCTCGAATCCGATATTGGGATTGCCCCGGCGGAACCGTCCGGTGCGAGTGGTGTCGTCGAACGCGGCATCCACCAGGTACTGATAGTCGGGCGCCTGGGTGAAGCGGCCGTAGCTCGCCACGAACGTCGCGCCTTGGAGCACGGTCGAGACCGCAAAGCGGGGGCTCACCTTCCGCTGCGAGCCGCGCGACACCGAGGCCAGCGTGCTGCCGGCGCTGAACTGGTCGTAGCGAACCCCGAGCGTGAAGGCCAGATCGTTGAGCCGAAGCTGCCCCTCGAGATAGCCTGCTCCGCTCGTGGGAGAGAACACCGAGACCGCGGTCGGAGGCACGCTGTCACCCACCGGCAGATAGCCCAGCGCCCGCTGGTAGGTGTGCACCTGCTGCTTCACCACCTCGCCGCCGGCGTAGAGGTCTACCCGCTCGCCGGCTCCGTAGGTCAGATCCAGCTGGCCTCGGGTCTCGCCGAAGTGGCTGAACGCGAGGTCCCCGCGCGACCCAACGCCTACAAAGAACGCGGGCACGCCCCAGGGTGTAGCCGTACTTGCATCCGGTGTGCGCAGGCCCGGAATCGGGTCAGGCGTCGGCTGCAGGGCCTGTGCGGCGGTCTCACCAATGAAGTGGAACGGCTTGCCGGTGAGCGCCCCCAGCGCGTAGTCCATCTGGCCGTCGAGCGTCCCCCGGGTGAAGTCCCGGACGAAGCGGCCCACTCGGAGATCGAGGATGAGCGGCTTGTGAGTGCCCGGCCCGCTGGTGTACTGCGCGTGCCCGGTGAACAGGTTGCCCTTGAGCCGCTGAGCCGGCGCGAGGTCGAGATCGTACTTGTAGGCCGGATCGTAGAGCAGGCGCTGATCCTCGGTATGGAGGCCGAGCAGCCTGAATGTGATCCGGTCGGTGACCGGCAGGGTGATCTTCCCCAGCCCGCTCCACTGCTCTCCGCTGTTGTGAGGCAGGAGTGTGGGCGCCGCTGTACGCGGGTCCCGCGGATCGGTGGGTGCCGGCGCGTTCACCGGGTCGGCGTCGAGCCGGCCGTTTACGTCCAGCGCCGCAACTACCCCGACTCGGCCGGCCACCGGGCCGTCGGCCTGGGCCACGAAGCGATCGAGCCCCCAATCCCAGCTGCCCCCGAACGGCCGGTCGGTCTCGTACCCGACTCGCCCCTCCCATTGATCGCCGGGTTCCTTCGTTACCACGTTGATCAATCCCGAGATCGCCTGACCGTATCGGGCCGAGAAGCCGTTGGTGACCAGGGAGGCCTCGCTCAGCACGTCGGGCGGGATCTTGAGCCCAAGGCCGTTCGACGCGTCGAGCTGATTCTTAACGCCCAGCCCATCGAGGATGAAGGACTCCTCGCCCAGCCGGCCGCCGCGGTAACTCTCGCCCACGCTGCCCGCCGAGAGGCTGAGCGCCTCCTCGAGCGAGCTGACCGGCAGCTCGCGCAGGTCGGCGGCGCTGATCTTCTGTTCGGTGGAGGTCGCCAGCGGATCGAGCACCGGGTCGATCGGAGCCATCACGACCAGGGGATCGAGCTGAAGCGGATTCGCTTCCAGGGTAAAGTCCACCCTCACGGTGGCTCCGGCTCGCACAAACACGCTGTCCTGCACCACGCTGCGGTAGCCGATGAACCGCGCAGCCACCCGGTGCCAGCCGCTCCGAATACCGCGCACCCGGTAAAGACCGCCGGTGTCGGTGATGGCGCGCATCCGCTCGTCCACCAGAATCTGCGCCTCGGACAGCCCCGCTCCGGAGCGGGCGTCGTGCACCCGTCCGCTGATCGCACCCTCCGCCTGGGCCAGCAATTTGACCGGCAGGAGCGCTCCGAACAGGAGTGCTGCGACCGCCAGATGGCTCCAGGACGGCCTCACGGCTGCCCGAACGAGTAGAGGTCGCTGACCTTGCTCACCGTGGTGT
>DASYVW010000155.1:0-3620 GCA_035936675.1 Gemmatimonadales bacterium | reverse complement strand
AACGCACTGCCCGCGACTCGCCGGTGGCTCGGGTGACAGCCCGCGGAGCCAGCGCGGCGGCGCGATCCATCGCTGTGGTGGCCATGTTAGGCGGCCGCGCGGCGCCGAGCCGCCCACTGGAGCAGGTTGATCGTGAGGAGGAGCCCGAAAGAAACGACCAGCATGACCATGGCAATGGCGGTCGCGCCGGCATAATCGTACTGCTCCAACTTGGTGATGATCAGAAGCGGTACGATTTCCGTCTTCATCGGCATGTTGCCGGCAATGAAGACCACCGAACCGTATTCCCCTATGGCTCGGGCAAAGGCCAGCGCGAAGCCGGTGAGCAGCGCGGGCGCAATCGTCGGAAGTACTACCCGGGTGAAGGTCTGCCAGCGTTGGGCACCCAGGCTGGCCGCGGCCTCCTCCACCTCCACCTCCAGGTCATCGAGCACCGGCTGCACCGTGCGGACCACGAATGGCAGGCCGATGAAGATCAAGGCGACTGTGATGCCCAGCCAGGTGTAGGAGATCTTGATGCCGAGCGGGTCCAAGTACCTCCCGATCCAACCGTTGGAGGCGTAGAGTGTGGTGAGCGCGATGCCGGCCACGGCGGTCGGCAACGCAAACGGCAGGTCCACCATGGCGTCCACGACCCGGCGCCCGGGGAACCGGTACCGCACCAGCACCCAGGCCACCAGCAGCCCGAACACCGTGTTGACCAGAGCGGCCACGAATGAGGCGCCGAAAGTGACCCGGTATGACGCCAGTACTCGGGGAGCGGTGACGGTGGCCCAGAGCGCGGACCCCGACAGATCCGACGTGCGTGCAAAGACAGTCGCGAGCGGGAGCAACACCACCAGGCTGAGGTAGGTGCAGGTGATCCCCAGCGAAAGCCCGAATCCGGGGAGTACGCTCCGCGACGTTTGCCTCATGATCTAGCGCCCCGGCTGATAGATCTGATCGAACAGTGCCCCGTCGGCGAAGTGGGTGGCGTGCGCCTTCCTCCACCCCCCGAACACCTCATCAACAGTGACGAGGCGCACTTTGGGAAACTGGGCTTCATACTTCGCCGCCACCGAGGCAAGTCTGGGACGATAGAAATGACGCGCCGCGATCTCCTGCCCTGTCTCGGTGTAGAGGTATTCCAGGTAGGCCTGCGCAACGACCTTGGTCCCATGCTTACCGGCGATCTTGTCCACCACCGCCACCGGTGGCTCGGCGAGGATGCTGAGGGAAGGCGCCACGATCTCGAACTTCCCCTGCCCCAGCTCCTTGATCGCGAGCAGGGCCTCGTTCTCCCAGGCGATCAGGACGTCACCGATTCCCCGCTCTACGAAGGTGGTCGTGGCTCCGCGGGCACCAGCATCGAGCACCGGGACATTCTTGTACAGCTTGGTCACGAACTCCTTGGCGGTCGCCTCGTTGCCGCCGGGCTGACGCAAGGCCCAAGCCCACGCGGCGAGGTAGTTCCACCGGGCACCGCCTGAGGTCTTGGGGTTAGGGGTCACCACCGAGACGCCCGGCTTGGCCAAGTCACCCCAATCCTTGATTCCCTTGGGATTCCCCTTGCGGACCAGCAGTACGATCGTGGACGTGTAGGGCGAGCTGTTATTCGGGAGGCGGCTCTGCCAATTGTCCGGTAGCAAGCCGCCTTTCTCGGCGATTTGGTCGATGTCATACGCCAGAGCCAGGGTGACCACGTCGGCCTCGAGACCATCGATCACGGAGCGGGCCTGCTTCCCGGACCCACCGTGCGACTGTCGGATCGTCACGTCCTGGCCGGTCTTGCCCTTCCAGTACGTCGCGAACTGCCGATTGAAGTCCTCATACAATTCGCGGGTCGGGTCATACGACACGTTGAGCAGGGTAACCGGCTTCGGAGTGCCCTGTGCCGCGGCCATACCGGCGCCGGCCATGAGCGCGAGCAGAGGGAGGGAGCCGGTCAGAGAGTGTCGGGTACGCATAGTCTTCAGAGTGCCTCGTATGGGGTCGGGATCAGAACGAGTGCTGCACGCGAGTCACCACGAAATTCTCCGCCTCGCGGTCGCCCGCGACGGTCCCACCGGCGAACGTGGTGTGCTCATAGTCGACCACAACCTTGATGGCCCGCGCGAGGTACCAGTTGACGCCCACTGCCCAGGCCTTTGCCTTGCTCGGCGTGCTGGCGGGGCTGGCAAAGGTGGGGAAGGTGGCGTCATCGATGCTGAGCTCGCTGTAACGCGCCGCCAGCTCGAGGGCGCCGAAGGTGCCCGCCTTCGGGTCGAATGGCTTCTTGGGAGCGGCGCTCTTGAACGAGTTCTTCTCGCCGGTGAGGAAGAAGGAGCCGGTGGTCTCCCACGCGGTGTGTTTGAGCTTGACCGTCGCCGCACCGGCACGGCTTACGGCCTGCCACGACTGGATGTATTCGGCATGTAAGCCCAGCGGGCCGGTATAGAGGTAGGCCTGGGGCGCCAGCCGGGCCCGACGGCCGTTAGCGAAGACGTTGTTCGCGGGCGTTGTCGTGCTACTGGTGTAGCGAAACCAGGTCTGCTGGCCCGGCGTGCGGTAGCTGGCGAGCGCGGGCGCAGCAGCGGTCCCGCGCTCGAGCCCGGTTGTGCCCGCGACCCCGACGCCAAGGCCCCCGAGTGTGCCTGTCTTGAATGGCTGCAGAAAGACGCGACCGGCTAAATCCTTCGCGTCGCTCACGTCACCGTCCCCGTTACCTAGATCCGGAACGCCGTTGAAGACCCCGACCTGCCAGGTAAATGCCCCACTCCCGATGTCGCCCGAGAGCTGGAGACCGACGTCACGGTTGGGCGCGAGATTGGTCGCGAGCGCGCGCTCGGCAAACACGATGTCGCTCGCTGCCTGGTAACGCTCCAGATCGACTGCCGGTTTGAACTTGCCGGCTCGCACCGCGAACGCAGGCGCGATCTTCACGTCGGTATAAGCGTCGAACAGCACGGTGGTGCCCTGGCCAAAGTCCGGCTGCACCCGGAACTCGAGGTACTTGCCCACGGTTGCTTCCAGGATGGGCCGGGCTCGGCGGATAAAGAACGTGTTGGTCACCGGGACAGCACTGTCGCTCAGAAAAAAGCGGCCGTCCGTCTGAACCAAGCCCTTGAGTCTCACGGCGAATTTCCCGTCAGCCGATTTGATGCTGAATCCGTCCTTGCTGCTGGCGGTGGCCGATACCTTGTCTTTGGCCGCGGCGGCGGCGCTGTCGGCAGCGAGCTCGCGAAGCCGTTGAAGAATTCGAACCTGCTGGTCGAGCTCGTTGACGCGTGCCTCCAGGGAGGTACTATCCTGTTGCGCCACGATTTGTGGTGCCCATGCAACAGTTCCGGCCATCACAAGCAAGCCGCTGGTCCAATACCGGACACCCCTCATACACCGATCTCCCTAGAGCTCGAGGTGGGTGGCTTCCGGTGGTCCGGTCGGCCTTCTGGCGCGGCTGACCCTATGGTCGCCCCGCGTTCTACAATGGCACCGCCTGGTTGGGTAACCTCTGTCTGCAAGCGCACTTTCTCCCGCTTCTCGAGCTGGACCACGCGGCCCTCGTGGATAACCAATTCGATCGCGCCGTAGCGAATCGAGCGGAGTGCCAGGATCAGCTCATGGAGCAGCCCCGGAGGAAGAGACGTGGGCTCAGAGCCGCC
>DASYVW010000154.1:0-4360 GCA_035936675.1 Gemmatimonadales bacterium | reverse complement strand
AGACTCATGCGCCAGTATCAGCGCCGCGGCGACATCCTTGGGAGTGGCCGGGAGCAACACCGTGGCAGGGCCGCCGATCCGGTAGGTCGAGTATCGCGCAACCGGGTCAGCCTCCCGCACCGTGCCGCGGACCCGTTCCCGGAGTGCCGCGACGAACCCCTTGTCCCTTGCGGTCACCCCGTCCACTCGGGCGACATCTCTCGTGCCAGTGCGTGCCATTCCTGGAGCGGCCTCACCTCACCAGCGCGGCTGCGAAGCGCGATGATCGCATCACAGGCAGCCGAGGCAGCCGAGAGGGTCGTCGTGTAAGGAACCCGGTGTTGGAGTGCCGCGCGCCGAATGGTGTAATCGTCCTGTTGGGTGAGCTTCCCCAGTGGCGTGTTGATCAACAGCTGGATCTGCCCGGACACCAGCAGGTCGATGGCGTTGGGACGGCCCTCATATACCTTGAGCACCCGCTCCGTCGGAATACCCCGCGCGCGGAGATAGCGAGCGGTACCCTCGGTGGCAAGCATCTTGAAACCGAGAGCATGGAAGCGGCGGGCGATCGGCGTCACGTTCGCCTTGTCATGATCGTTCACTGTGACGAACACCGATCCCGAGAGTGGGAGAGCCCCGTCCGCCGAGATCTGCGCTTTGGCAAACGCCATTCCGAATGAATCGGCGATGCCCATGACCTCTCCGGTCGAGCGCATTTCCGGTCCAAGGATGAGGTCCACCCCTGGAAGCTTGCTGAAGGGAAACACCGCCTCTTTCACCGCCACGTAGGGTTGAAGCACATCGTCGTGGAGCCCCAGATCCTCGAGCGTCTTTCCCACCATCACGGCCGCGGCCAGGCTCGCGAGGGGAACGCCGGTGGTCTTGGAGACGAACGGAACCGTGCGCGACCCGCGCGGATTCACCTCGAGCACGTAGACGATGCCGTTCTTGATGGCGAACTGCACGTTCAGCAGGCCCACCACACCGAGCCGCTCGGCAAAGGCCCGGGTGTGCCGCCGCATCTCGTCCACCTGGGCCTCGGTGATGAGATAGGGTGGGAGCACGCAGGCTGAGTCGCCGGAGTGGATGCCGGCGTCTTCGATGTGCTGCATGACCCCGCCGATCACGCACCGCGTACCGTCGGCGATGGCATCGACGTCGGCCTCGAAAGCATCCTCCAGGAAACTGTCGATCAGCACCGGGTGCTCCGGGGCCACCCGCACTGCGCGGGCGAAGTAGTTCCGGAGTGAGGCATCGTCGTATACGATCTCCATGGCCCTGCCGCCGAGCACGTACGAGGGACGCACCAGCACGGGATATCCGACCCGTGCGGCGACCGCCACCGCCTCGTCCACCGAGTGTGCTATCCCACTCGGGGGCTGTGCCACGCCGAGCTCCCGGGTGATCGCTTCGAACCGGCCGCGATCTTCGGCCAGATCGATGGCCTCGGGCGACGTGCCGAGAATAGCGACGCCCTCCCGCTCCAGCGCCCGGGCCAGACGAAGGGGGGTCTGACCCCCGAGCTGGACCACGACACCGATGGGCTGCTCGACCGCGACAACTTCGAGCACGTCCTCGAGCGTGAGCGGCTCGAAGTAGAGCGCGTCGGAGATGTCGAAGTCAGTCGAGACCGTCTCCGGGTTGGAGTTGACCATCACGGTGCGGTACCCCAGCTCCCGGAACGCAAGCGCCGCCCGCACGCAGCAGTAGTCGAACTCGACACCCTGTCCGATCCGGTTGGGGCCGCTGCCCAGAATCACCACGGTGCGGGTTCCGTCCGGCCGGGCCTCGTTCTCCTCGTCGTAGGACGAGTACAGGTAGGGAGTCGACGAGGGGAACTCGCCGGCGCACGTGTCCACGGTCTTGTACGCGGGTCGGATCCCCAGGCGGTGACGCTCGGCACGAATGGAGGTCTCACTGGTTCCGCGCAAGTCGGCGAGCTGCCGGTCGGAGAAGCCGAGCCGCTTCATCTTTAGTAGGCGTGTGCGCTTCTCTTCATCTCCCGACTTGGCCTCAACCTTCCTGCCCCGCCACTCCTTCTCCGCCTCGAGCAGCTCGGCGAGCTGGTACAGGAACCACGGATCAATTCCCGTTCGCTCGGCAATGTCATCAACCGAAATACCGAGCTGGAGCGCGTACTTGACCTGAAAAATCCGCTCCGGTGTCGGCGTCCGGATGGCAGCCAGGACCGCCTCGCGGCTGGTGTCCTGGAGGCGATCGTCGGCCGGGACCGCAGCGACCGTCCAGCCGGCTCGGTCTACCTCGAGTCCGCGGAGCCCCTTCTGAAATGCCTCCTTGAACGTCCGACCGATGGCCATGACTTCGCCAACCGACTTCATCTGTGTCGTGAGGGTGGGATCAGCCGAGGGAAACTTCTCGAAGGCAAAGCGGGGGATCTTTACCACCACGTAATCGAGCACCGGCTCGAACGAGGCGGGCGTGGTCCGGGTGATGTCGTTCGGCAGCTCGTCCAGCCGATAGCCCACCGCCACCTTGGTCCCGATGCGTGCAATCGGGAAGCCCGTCGCCTTGGAGGCCAATGCGGACGAGCGGGACACCCGGGGGTTCATCTCGATGACGAGCTGCTCCCCGGTCGTGGGGCTTACCGCGAACTGGATGTTGCATCCGCCCGCGGCTACGCCGATCTCGCGGATGATCCGGATGGCCGAATCGCGCATGGTCTGGTACTCGCGGTCGGTCAGCGTCATGGCGGGCGCCACCGTGATCGAGTCACCGGTGTGGACGCCCATGGGATCGAGGTTCTCGATGGAGCAGACGATCACCACGTTGTCGGCGCCATCGCGCATGACCTCCAGCTCGAACTCTTTCCAGCCGATGACGCTCCGCTCGACCAGCACCGATCCCACAGGCGAGAGATCCAGGCCACGGCGAAGCAGAACCTCAAACTCCTCGCGGTTGTAGGCGATGCCTCCTCCGGAACCACCCAGGGTAAAGGAAGGTCGGAGGATGGCGGGATAATCCGTGGCCTCGACCGCCTCGAGCCCTTCTTCGACACTGCGTACCGTGCGGCCCTCCGGCGTGGTCAGTCCGATCCGCTCCATGGCCTGAGCAAACTCCTCCCGATCTTCCGACAGACGGATGGCCCGCTCGTTCGCGCCGATCAGCTCGACGCCGTAGCGTGCCAGAGTCCCGTCGCGCTGAAGGGCCATGGCCACGTTGAGGCCCGTCTGGCCTCCCATGGTGGGAAGGAGGGCATCCGGGCGTTCTCGCTCGATCACCTTGGCCACCCACTCGGGCGTGACCGGCTCGATATAGGTGCGGTCCGCCAGCTCGGGATCGGTCATGATGGTGGCTGGGTTCGAGTTGACCAGCACCACTCGATAGCCCTCTTCCTTGAGCGCCTTGACGGCCTGCGTGCCCGAATAGTCGAACTCGGCTCCCTGGCCGATCACGATCGGGCCGGAGCCGATGAGGAGGATGGTCGAGAGGTCAGTGCGCTTGGGCATCGATCAGATCTGCTAACGTCCGCTCCAACGGGATGATTGGGTGCCACCCCGTATGCTGCTGGAGTTTGCTCGGGTCGCCTACCAAGTGCACAATGCCGCTCCGCGGTGCTCCTGCTGGCGGTACGAGTTGGGCAGACACCCCAAGCGCCTCGGCCAGCCGGGTAAAGAGTTCACCGAATCGCAGCTCATGGCCCGTAGCCAGATTGTAAGTCTCACCGGGGTGGCCGGAACCAAGGAGCGCCACGTAGGCCTCAGCGGTATCCCGCACATCCACGTAGTCGCGCACGATGGCTGGATCGCCCTCGATCTTCCGCTGCCCCGCCCGGAGAGCGCCCAGCCAATTCGGCACCAGCCGATTGGTCTGGCCGGGTCCAGTCGCGGGGAACGGCCGGACGACGATAACCCGAAGCCCCCATGCGACGACAGCATGGCCGGCGGCAGCTTCCGCACCGAGCTTGCTCCAGCCGTACACGCTCGACGGCCGTGGGGCATCGGTCTCCCGCCGAGGGCGCGATTCTCCTTCGCCGTACACCTCGGCGCTCGAGGTCACGAGGACTAGGGGGCCTGCGGAGTTGGGCACCCGCTGCTTTGCGGCGGCGGCCAGGAGCCGCGCGGTTCCTTCCGCGTTGACGCTCCACGCCCTGCTCGGGTCACTCTTTGCCTCCTGCGAGTACGCCACCGCCGCCAGATGTACGATCCCGTCGAACGGCACATCCAAGGCTGCTCGTACTGATGAAGAGTCGGTGATCTCCAAGGGAAGGATTTCGACCGCATCTCGCCACCGGGCTCCCAACCAGCGGTCCACCGGCTCACCGTCGGGACGGCATGCGGCCGAAACCTGATGACCCGTCTCGACCAGACGCGCAACCAGGTGTCGCCCGACAAAGCCATCGGCGCCGGTCACCAGCACTCTC
>DASYVW010000153.1:0-11428 GCA_035936675.1 Gemmatimonadales bacterium | reverse complement strand
GCCCGCCTACTTCAGTAGCCCCTTCGCGATCGTTTGCAACTGCATGTTGCTGGTCCCTTCGTAGATCGTACCGATCTTCGCGTCACGGTAGTACTTCTCAGCCGGATACTCCTTGGAGTACCCGTAGCCGCCGAACAGCTCCAGGCAGGACGAGGTGAGCCGGTCGGCCACCTGGGAGCTGAAGAGTTTGGCCATCGCGGCCTGCCGGGCGAATGGGTGCCCCGCATCCTTCAGGCGGGCCGCGTTGTACACCATAAGGCGTGCCGCCTCCAAGTCGGTAGCCATCTGGGCCAGTTGGAACTGCACCGCTTGGAACTCGGCGATGGGCTTGCCGAACTGGTGGCGCCCTTTCACGTAGGCGGTGGCAGCCTGGAGTGCGCCACTCGCCACCCCGATCATCTGGGCCCCAATCCCGATTCGCCCCTCGTTGAGCGTCTCGATCGAAATCTTGTATCCTTGCCCCACCGGCCCGAGCACGTTCTCGGCTGGCACGATGCACCCATCGAGAATGAGCTCGGTGGTGCTCGACGCCCGGATGCCCAGCTTGTTTTCCTTTTTCCCGATTGCGAATCCAGGGAAACCCTTCTCGACCAGGAAGCCGGTTATCCCCTTGTATCCCTTGGAAGGGTCGGCATTAGCGAAGACGATGAACAATCCTGCCTCGGCGCCGTTGGTGATCCAGAACTTGGTGCCGGTGAGGACCCATTCGTCGCCCTTGCGCTCGGCCCGGGTGGCCAGGGCAAAGGCATCGCTTCCGCTGCCGGGCTCTGACAGGGCAAAGGCGCCGAGTAGCCCGCTGGTGAGCCGGGGGAAGTAGCGCGACTTCTGTTCCCCGCTGGCTCTCCGAAGGAGGGCGTTGTTCACCAGGGTATTGTGCACGTCCACGTAGATCGCAGCCGAGGCGTCTACCCGCGCCAGCTCCTCGATGGCCAGCACCGCCATGAAGATGGTACCACCGCTGCCACCGTACTCCTCCGGCACCTCGATGCCCATGAGGCCCAGCTCGAAGAACTTGGCTATGAGGTCGGGGCGGAACTGGGCGGCCTGGTCCATCTCGTAAACGTGGGGACGGATGTCGGTCTCCGCGAACTCGCGCACCGCATCGCGGAACATCGATTCCTCGTCGGAGAGAACGGTCAGGGCGGGTGCGGCGCTGGCGATGTCGGGCATCGTAAGCTCGTTAGGAGAGGTGCACGTCGGACGGAACTTACTCTAGTTAGCTTCCTTCCCACCATGTCGAATCCGAACCCTGCTCCAGCCACGTCCGTCCTCCAGCGGTTGCGGGAAGATCGTCCCCTCGCCACGGTGGAGCTGCGACCACCCCGCACCGGACTCTCCTCTGCCGCCACCATGGAGCTCTGGATCGACATGTATCACTCGATCCAGCGCCTCAGCCGTCGCGACACAATCATCTTCCTTACGGACAACGCCGTCGGCCTGTCGGAGGAGGAAAACCTGTCTCACCTGACCGCCAATCTGGCGGGAGATGTCGATACTTCCCGGATCGTCCCCTTCCTGACTTCCAAACATTCTATCGAATACTGCCTGATGCACGCCTCGCGGGCCGCATCGCATGGGTTCCAGGCGCTGACTGTGCTCGGTGGCGATCATACAGCTGGGCCCCCGCGCTGCGTGCCGCACGCCCGGGAGCTGCGCTCTCTCATTCGGCAGCGGGTGCCCAGTCTCGATCTCGGTGGCTGGACTAACCCGCATCGCCCCGCCGCCGAGCAAGTGGACTACCTGCTGGACGAGCGGTTCGAAGCCGAGTTCTACCTGACCCAGGTCGTCTCTCATCATAGCATCCGTGCAGTGGAGCAATTTCTCAAGGAAGCCCGGCGGCGGGGTGTTCCACACCCTGGTGTCTTCGGGGTGTTTCTCTATCGGAGCGCCAATCCCAGTACCTTGGCCCGGTTGGCGGACTTTTTCCCCGTCCCGGCGGCCGAGCTCACTCGAGAGTTCGAGGCAGGGTTGACCCCTGAGGAGATCTGTGCCAAAACGGTGCGCGCTCTCCGCGAGGTAGGCGCCGACAAAGTCTACTTGAGCAATCTTGGCTTCGAGCAGGTGGATGCACGGTACCGAAGGATTGTCGAACTTCTATGAAAGTCCCGACTTCACTACTCCTTTGAGATTTCCCAGCACCTCGAGAGCGGGGCCGATGCGACCGGCCGGGGCCGTCACCTGCACCCCTTGCACCAGACCCTTGATCGCCTCGACCATCTCCGCCGCTATGGCGACGCCTTCGGCCCGAGCCGCCGCGGCCCCATGCTCCTGGGCCAGCCGCATCCGCTCGATCGCAGCGTGGGGTACGTGTACGCCGGGGACCTCGTTAGCCAGGAATTCGGCATTGCGGAGCGAGGTCAGCGGCCAGATCCCGGCTATGATCGGAATGCGTGCGCGGACGCGCCCCAAGAAGCGCTCCAGCTGCCCGACATCGAACACCGGCTGAGTCACCGCGAAGTCAGCTCCCGCCTCCACCTTCCACGCGAATCTCTCCAGCTCGTGCTCCAGGTCGGCTCCCTGGTTGAGGGCAACACCGACGACAAACCTGGTGGGGCTGCCTATGGGGTTGCCGCCTGGATCGAGTCCCTGGTTGAGCCGCCGAACCAGGTTGGTGAGGCCGATGCTGTCGATGTCGAACACTGCCGTTGAGTCCGGATACGGACCCATGGCGGGGGGGTCGCCGGTTACGATCAGCACATTGCGCAACCCGCCGGCCGCGGCGCCGAGCAGGTCGCTCAGCATGCCGAGCATGTTGCGGTCACGGCAGGTGTAGTGGAAGACGGTCTCGAGGCCGACCTCCCGCTGAACGATCAGGGCCGCAGGTAGTACTCCCATCCGACTCTGCGCCCGTGCGCTGTCGAGGATGTTGACCGCATCCACCCCGGCTTCCTGCAGCGCCCGGCACTGCTCGATCATCTCGGCTGGATTCCACCCTTTGGGCGGGAGGATCTCCACCGTGGTCACCAACTCGCCGGAGGTGAGCTTTCGCCCCAATCCAGAGCGCTGCTCCAGGGGAACCGCGTCCACCCCGGCGGGCCCGGCGGGCCCGATGGATGGACGGCCCACCGCCACGAGGCGGGGCTGCAGACTGGCCACGTAGTCGTGAATTTTCTTGATATGCTCTGGGGTCGTGCCGCAGCACCCGCCGACGAAGCGGGCCCCGGCCTGGATCATCCGTCTGGCGTACGAGCCCATGTATTCCGGGCTCGCGAGGTAGATCCGCCGATCATCGACCGCCCGGGGCAACCCGGCGTTCGGTTGGGCCGATAGCGGCCGGTCGGTGCGCTCTACCATGCGCTCGAGCGCGTCGAGCATCGCTCCGGGTCCCACCGAACAGTTGAGGCCAACAACGTCGGCCCCCAGCTCGGTGAGCTTCGATGCGATGGTCTCGACGGTCGTACCGTAGCTGGTATTGCCGTCGTGACCCACCGTCATCTGTGCGATGATGGGGAGATCGGTAAGTGCCTTTACGGCGCACAGCGCGGCTTCGACCTCGTGTAGGTCGCTGAAGGTCTCGAGGATGAATCCGTCCACCCCACCCTCCAGCAGTCCCCGCACCTGGCGGCTGAACAAGCCGATCGCTTCCTCCCGGGCCGTTGGTCCCCAGGGCTCCAGCCGGATGCCGAGCGGGCCGACAGCACCCACGACGAGGGCTCGGCCATTCGCCGCCCGACGGGCAATCGTGACGGCCGCGCGGTTGATGACTTCGGTCTCATCGTCGAGACCGTGGCTCGACAGCTTGACCGGGTTGGCCCCAAACGTGTTGGTCTCGAGGATCTCCGCTCCCGCCTGGACGTACGCTTCGTGGACTTCCTGCACCAGCCCGGGCTGGGTGAGGTTCAGCTCATCGTAGCACACGTTTACAAACATCCCGCGGCTGTACAGCATGGTGCCCATCGCCCCATCGAGGACATGGACCCGCTTGTCGGCGATCAGGTCGGCCAGGGTCGGCATCTACCGCTCGTAGTTCAGGTTGGGAGAAAGCCAACGCTCGACCGCCGCCACATCCATCCCCTTCCGCCGGGCATAGTCCTCGACCTGGTCTCGCTCGATCTTGCCGACGCCGAAGTACTGCGACTGCGGGTGGGAAAAGTAGTACCCGCTCACCGAGGCGGCCGGCAGCATGGCGAAGCTTTCGGTGAGCGTGATACCGGCGCTCTGCTCGGCCCGGAGCAGGTCGAAGAGAGTCCGTTTCTCGGTGTGGTCCGGGCAGGCAGGGTACCCCGGCGCCGGCCGGATCCCCTGATAGCGTTCCTTGATGAGACCCTGGTTATCGAGGGCCTCGTCCGGGGCGTAGCCCCAGAACTCCCGGCGCACCCGCTGGTGCAGCAGCTCGGCGAACGCCTCGGCCAGCCGATCGGCCAGAGCCTTGGTGAGAATCGCGTTGTAATCGTCGTGGGTGGCCTCGAAGCTCCTCACCAGCGCGTCGATGCCCGCGCCGGCCGTAACCGCAAAGGCTCCGACATAATCGGCCACGCCGCTCTCCCGAGGGGCCACGAAGTCGGCCAGCGCGAGGTTTGGCCTGCCCGGCGGCTTGACCATCTGCTGCCGGATGGTGTGGATGGTCGCCTTTCTGTCGCCGCGCCCGGCGTCGGCATACACCTCGATGTCATCGCCGACGCTGTTGGCCGGGAAGAGACCGAACACCCCCCGGGCGCTGAGCAGGCGCTCGCGCACGATGCGATCGAGGAGCTCCCGCGCATCCCTGAACAGGTTGCTTGCGGCGGGACCGATGACCGGATCACTGAGAATGGCGGGGTAGTGTCCGGCCAGCTCCCAGGTCTGAAAGAACGGGGTCCAGTCGATTAACCGGACGAGCTCCTCGAGGGGATAGTCCTCCAGCGCCCGGACACCGGTAAAGCATGGCTTCGGTGAGTTATGCCCCTTCCAGTCTATTGAAAGCCGGTTTTTCCGGGCCTCGGCGATCGATTGGTGGCGCTCCTCCGCTGTTCGGGTCCCGCGCTGGGTGCGCACGTCCTGGTACTCCGCGTGCACCCCAGCCACGTAGTCGGGGCGGAGCGTGTCGCTGCGCAGATTCCCGGCCACCCCGACGGCGCGGGAGGCGTCGATCACGTGGACCGTCGGGCCCTTGTAGTTGGGCTCGATCTTCACCGCGGTGTGTACCCGAGACGTCGTGGCCCCTCCGATCAGGAGCGGAATGGTGAACCCCTCCCGCTGCATCTCACCGGCCACGAAGCTCATCTCCTCGAGCGATGGCGTGATGAGTCCGCTGAGGCCGATGATGTCGACCTGTTCCTTGCGGGCCGTCTCTAGGATCCTGGCGCACGGCACCATGACGCCGAGGTCGATGACCTCGTAGTTGTTACACTGGAGCACGACACCGACGATGTTCTTGCCGATGTCATGCACGTCCCCTTTGACGGTGGCCAGGAGGACCCGCCCATTCGACTTGGCTTCGCTCTCATCGCCCAGAGCGAGCTTTTCAGCCTCGATATACGGAATCAGGTGAGCGACGGCGCGCTTCATCACCCGGGCGCTTTTGACTACCTGGGGTAGGAACATTTTCCCGGCCCCGAACAGATCGCCCACAATGTTCATCCCGTCCATCAAGGGACCCTCGATGACGTGGATCGGCCGCTCCGCCTGTTTCCGGGCCTCTTCGGTGTCCTCCACGATATAGTCCGCGACGCCCTCGACCAGCGCATGCGCCAGGCGTTCGGCGACCGGCGCCTTGCGCCACTCGAGGTTGGCGGCGTGGCCCGCAGCCTGGCCCCTTACCGAGTCGGCGACCTCGAGCAGCCGGTCCGTGGCATCCGGCCGGCGGTTCAGCACCACGTCCTCGACCCGCTCGAGCAGGTCCGGAGGAATGTCGGTGTAGATCGGAAGCTGACCCGCATTCACGATCCCCATGTCCATGCCGGCCTCTATGGCGTGGTACAGGAAGACCGCGTGAATGGACTCCCGAACCGGGTCGTTGCCCCGAAACGCGAACGAGACGTTGCTCACACCGCCGCTCACCAGCACGCCAGGCAGCTCGGCCTTGATCCGGCGAGTCGCCTCGATGTAGTCCAGCGCGTAGTTGTTGTGCTCCTCGATTCCGGTGGCGATCGCGAAGATGTTCGGGTCGAAGATGATGTCCTCCGGGGCGAACCCAACCCGGTCGGTGAGGATCCGATAGGCCCGCCGGCAGATCTCGACCTTCCGCTCGGCAGTGTCCGCCTGCCCCCGCTCGTCGAACGCCATTAGGATCACTGCGGCTCCGTAGCGCCGGACCAGCGTCGCCTGCCGGATGAAGCTCTCCTCCCCTTCTTTGAGGCTGATGGAGTTCACCACGCCCTTGCCTTGGACGCACTTGAGACCGGCCTCGATGACCGACCACTTGGATGAGTCGATCACCACGGGCACCCGGCTGATGTCCGGCTCCGACGCGATGAGCTTGAGGAAGGTGGACATCGCCTGCTGCGAGTCCAGCATCCCCTCATCCATGTTGACGTCGATCATCTGGGCGCCGCTTTCCACCTGCTGCCGTGCGATCTCGAGACCGGCCTCGTAGTCGCCGGCCAGGACCAGACGGGCGAACTTGCGCGAGCCGGTGACGTTGGTCCGTTCGCCGACGTTCACGAAGATGCTCTCCGGTCCGATGGTCAGCGGCTCGAGCCCGCTCAGGCGAAGGCGGGGAGGCGGGGAAGCGGGGACGCGGGGAGGCAATCCAGCCACGGCCTCCGCGATCGCCTTGATGTGCGCGGGAGTAGTTCCGCAGCAGCCGCCGACCAGGTTGACCAGCCCGCTTTCGGCAAACTCCCGCAGCACCCCGGCCATGTACTCGGGACTCTCGTCGTACTGACCGAACTCGTTGGGAAGACCGGCATTGGGATGGGTGCTCACGAAGGCCGGCGATACCCGGGAGAGTTCCTGCACATACTGTCGCAGCGCCTTGGCACCGAGGGCGCAGTTGAGTCCCACGCTCAATGGGCGGCTATGGGCCACCGAATTCCAGAACGCCTCGGTGGTCTGGCCCGACAGGGTGCGGCCGCTCGCATCCGTGATGGTGCCGGAGATCATGACCGGCACGCGAATGCCCGTGGCGTCGAAATGGGATTCGATGGCGAAGAGCGCGGCCTTGGCGTTCAGCGTATCGAAGATGGTCTCGACCAGGAGCAGGTCGGCTCCGCCGTCGAGCAACGCTCGCACCGCCTCGGAATAGGTCGCGACCAGATCGTCGAAAGCGACGTTCCGGAACCCGGGGTCGTTCACGTCGGGCGAGAGGGACGCGGTGCGGTTCGTCGGCCCCAACACCCCGGCGACATAGCGAGGCGCGTCGGGATCCCGGGTCTCGAACTCGTCGGCCACATCGCGGGCCAGCCGGGCCGACGCGTGGTTCAGCTCGTAGACCAGCTCCTCCATTCCGTAGTCGGCCATGGAGATCGCGGTCGAGTTGAACGAGTTCGTCTCCAGGACATCAGCCCCGGCTTCGAGGTAGGCCTGGTGAATGGCACGGATGATCGCCGGCTGCGTCAGGGAAAGGAGATCGTTGTTCCCCCTCAGATCGCGTGGCCAACCGGCAAATCGCTCCCCCCGGTAGTCCTTCTCTCCCAGGTGGTAGCTCTGAATCATCGTCCCCATGGCCCCGTCCAGCACCAGTATGCGTCGCGCCAGCAGCGGCTCCAGCTCGCTGAGCCGGGCCTCTCTGCTGCGGCGGCGTAATGTGACAGGATTGGGGGCGGCTGTGGTCACCGGCGATCTCCGAATACGAAAAAACCCTGGGGCCAAAACGCCTCAAGGAGAGCGTTTTAGCAGTTTGTTTAACGTGGCCGCAATCAGCGCAAATCGCCACGGATTCAGTTGTTAGACGAATTAATAGTAACTGACTTCCGGTCGAGAGTCTAGCGTCTACTCTTGACCATTCTACAGCAGCCCCAACACGAACCCCCGTACCACGTAGAGGACCAGCCAGGCCACCATCGGGCTGAAATCGAAGATCCCCACCGGCGGAAGGATGCGGCGGATCGGATCGATCAGCCAGTTGGTGAGTGCATAAACCGGCCGCATCCACTTCCGGTAGGGGCCGATACCGAGCCAGGACGCGATCACCCGGATCAGGATGGCAGTCATGAGGATGGTGAAGACGGCACTCATCAGTACCTGCATCCAGACGCGGACTCCGCCCTGCGCAAGCAGGACGACGCCCGCCGCGGTGCTGATCAGCCACTGCGTCAGGCTCAGCAGCAGAAGCCCGCCGCCGATGGCGAGGCCGAGAAGCCAGAGCGGCGCATTCTGGGGGGTTCCGCCGGCGTTGATGACCCGGCGTTCCAGTGGGAGGAGTATGGGGTCGCTTACCCTGCGGACCAGCCGTGGCCAGGCGCCGAACGGGTTGATGCGGCGGCTGCGAACCGCCCAGTGGGTGAGGGCTATGGTCGCCGCAAACGCAAGGGCGAGGAGGACGATACTGCGGACGGCAATGTCGAGCGCGTCGAAGAACACCTCTACTGGCCCACCTCCATCGGGCGCTGGGCACCGGAGTTGGCGGTGCACATGATCGTGAAGCTGCCGTGGGTCGCGGCCTGCTCCAGGACCTGGCTATCACCCCGGCAGGAAATGATCTCGCGACCGGCTGGCTCGCGAAAGGTTACGGTGACGACCGGTTCGCGTTGCACGTTCACTACCCGGCGGACTGTGTTCGTCGTGAGACTCTCGATTCCCATTTGCCGGAGGTCGGCGCCGGGACGGCCCCGGTGCGAGCCCCGATAGTCGACGGCGCGATCTATCAGCTCGAAGATCTCCCGCCCGAGTAGGCTGGCATCGCGCTCATCCGGGGGAAGGTTGTTCACGTCGCGCGGAGCATGGGCGCGCGAGCCGGTCCGGTCGTTACACGCCAGCACAGCGAGGGCCGTCACCAGAATGAGCAGCCAGGAAGCCCGGCTGCTCATTCCATCGCGAATTCGCGGTTGAACACGACCTCGAAGCTGAAGGTCTTACTCTTGGTCCGGCTCTCCATGTACTCGGCAATGCGCTTGAGACGAGCCGGAATGCCCAGGATCTTCTCTTGCGCCTTCCGTCCCAGCTCGTTCAGCCCCTCGAGGCTTTCGATCCTCCAGTAGCGGATTTGCTCCTGCACGATCCGGAGGTAGTCCCGGGGACCGTAGATCCCGGAGCGGCGGATCACGTCGGCCAGGTCCTTGAACCCGGGCATGGTGACCCCCGGCATGTCGATGGCGGGGAGGATAAACGAGGCGGAGTGAAGGGCCTGATCCGGATCCCGCTTGAGGATCTCCTCGAACACGGTCCGGTAGAAGGTGTAGTGGCGCGCCTCTTCTTTGGCGACCTGGCTCAGGATCGCGGCGAGCCGGGGTTCATACTCCGCCACGACCTTCCCGGTTTCACTGTGGGAGAACTGGGTGGCCCGTTCCTGGACGGTCGTGTAGGCGAACACCCGGTACGGGTCCCGGTCCCACTCCGGGTGGAACCCGGCCCGCAGGTACTCGAACTGCATTTCTTCGAGCTTCCGCTGCTGGAGGATGCGGGTATCCCGCGCGTAGTCGTGGAGTACCTGCCCGTGTCGATCCTCCTCGGCGGTCCACAGATTGTTCCAGCTGCGCCAGAAGCTGTCATCTCCCAGGTACACCGCGAGCAGCCGGTGAAAGTGCGGCAATCCTTCCTCTGTAAGAAGGTTCAGGGCCAGCGCAGCCCGGGCCGGGTCGGGAATACCCTCAGCCCGGGCACGAAGCTCCGCCATGTGGGCCTCGGGGTCTTCGTCCGGCGCGGGCCCCAGGAGGTCGGAGGGGAACCAGAGCTCGCGCTTACGCTCGTGCGCTTCCATGAGCTCGCGAACCTTTTCCTCGAGATCCTGAAGCACTTCGAGCTTCGAGCAGAGTTCCCGCGCGGGTTCGGTGGCAATGCCCATGGTCACCTTCGACAAACGGGAGGTAAGCGTACTATGGGGGTTAGGCTAGCCATTAAAGATAGTGTCGCCGGTCCTGACCATGCTACTCAGGCGGGATCGGTCGGGGACGCCGTTTGGCTGAGGGCCTTTTCCATCAGGGACCAGGTACGGCGTCCCAAGTAGCCGTCTCGTACGAAGATCCGGCGCCACCCTAGGGCGGCCAACAATCCTTCGGAGCGGGGGTCGTCGGTCCAGAACTCCGCGAGATGGGCACCGGACTCGACCGCCCGTTCTTCGAAAGCCGCCAGCAGGCGGTGGGCATGGCCGCGGTGGCGCTCCTGGGGCAAAACCACCACATCCACCAGGTGGGCGACCCCTGCCCGGAGCCAGTACCGCAGCCCTCCAATCCAATCGCCGATCTCGTTGCTGAGGATCAGGTAACGTTCGTCGAGCGCGCTGGACCAGCCGGCCGCGTCCTCTTCCTGCTCGAGGATCTCGGAAAACCAGGCCGCGAAGTCCTCGTCCTGTTCCATGTCACGAATCGTCAGCTCGCTCATCTGCCACCGCCTTCCCCGATGGGAGAGTCCCATCCCTCCATCAGCAACACTAATGCCACGTCTGCTGTTCCTGCCTGTGAAGGTGATCACTGGTGGCCAGGGCTGCGACGCACCACCGCCGCTCCGGCGCCTTACATTTGCCTTGGACTTCTGCGAGGCTAAGCTTCGACATGGGCGCGCGCTTGGAGGCGTGCCAAACTCCAGCGAGGCTGTATATGGCCAATACCACAGAGGCTGCCCGTACGGTAATCGTGCAGTGCCCCTTCTGCTCGGCTCCGAACCGGGTGGATCTGAACCGGCTCGCGGCCGGCCCTAAGTGCGCCAAGTGCGGAAAGCCGATCCGTCTCGATCGCCCGCAGAAGGTGACCGACAAGGAATTTGAGCGCACCATCAGCAACGCCAGTGTACCGGTGCTCGTCGATTTCTACGCCGACTGGTGCGGCCCATGCAAGATGATGGCGCCAACGCTCGATGAACTGGCCCACAAGCACGCGGGTGGGGCGCTGGTTCTCAAGCTCGACACCGAAGCAAACCCCCTCACCGCAGCCCGCTTCGGGATTCGGGGAATCCCCACCGTGATCGCCTTCCAAGGCGGCAAGGAGCGGAGCAGACATGTGGGCCTGGCCGACATGAAGACGCTCGAAGGGCTGGTGTCGCCCTAGCGTCAACGCCTACCGCAGCCCGGCGGCCACGGCTACCACGAGCCCGACTACCGCCAGTGCCATGAGCAGGCCATAAAGGGGGGCGACAAACTTCAGCCACTCCTCGTAGCGGACACCCGCCGCAGCCAGCATGGCCATCAGCGCGCCGTTCGTCGGAGTAACGATCTCGCATAATCCGGCCCCGTACTGATACGCCAGCACCGTGACCTGACGGGACAGCCCGATCAGGTCCGATAACGGCACCAGGAGCGGGAGGGTCAACACGGCCTGGCTGCTGGTGCTCGGCACGGGAAGGTGAATAGCGGCCTGAGTGACCATCATTCCCACGGCCGAGAACGTGGCGGGCAGCCCCGCGATCGGAGTGAACA
>DASYVW010000152.1:0-4289 GCA_035936675.1 Gemmatimonadales bacterium | reverse complement strand
GTCTCGAATACGGATGCAACGCAGCTAAAACGTCGCGGGCGAGTGGTTTGCATCGGCGCTCTTGCCCAACCCACTACTTTTTGGACGCCAGCACCTACTGCGTCCATCGTTCGCCGGAATCCGTCAAAATGCGACACCAGGCGGCGCTGTAGGCTAATGATCTTGGTCCCGCTGGTGCCGTTCCCGTTCCCTCTCCCGGTCCTTCTCGCCGCCCGGGCGGATCAATTGGATGGTGCCCTGGAACGACTCCAGGGTGACCTGGGCGCTCCCGGTCCCCAGCGTGAAGTTGAACCCCTTTCCCTTGCGCATGCCGCTGAGCGGCACCGGGAACTCCGACTCGAATTCGCCATTGAAGGTGGAGACCGCCACGCTCGCATTGGTCCCGTCGGCCACCGTCAGCGTGATGTCGCCGTTGTGGGTGGAGAACGAGTAGCGTCCGCCGTTCCGAACGGGCCCGTTGTAGCTGATGTCTCCGTTCACCGTGCTCGCGTCCACCGTCGTAGCGTCCACCAGATCGAGCGTGATCTCGCCATTGACGGTTTCGGCCATGATGTCGCCGGTAGACTTCGTGACCGCCACATCTTCATTGACCGAGTTGACGCTGATCCTTCCCTTGGCCCCTTGCAGGGTGACCGATCCCTGGACTGAGCGCAGCGAGACCAGGCCGTTGCCGCCCCCGACATCGACCTCCCCTTCCACTGTTTCCACCGAGACCGGAGCCTGGCAGCCCTGGACCTTCACGTTGGTGTGGACGCCGGCCAGGCTCAGGGCCATCCAAGGCGGCGCGCTGATCTTGAGCTCGATCTCCGACGGGGGGCCGTGGCGGCCCTGGGTGCGCACGCTCACGGTTGTCGCCGTGGAGGAGACTTCGACCCGGTCAGGGCCCGACGTGTTTGCCTCGACTCGCACTGCGTTCCGATTCCAGGCGCTCACGGTGATTCCACCGCCGTAGGCGTTGACCTCGAGCCGCTGCCCGCGGCCGACGACCACGCTGGTGTCAGTCTGTTGGTTCGCGACCAGGGCAAGAGCGCCGGTGACGAGGGCGAGGAGCACGGTGGGCTTCCTTTCAGCTCACTGGGACGAGGGCAGCGGCCTGACGTAGCAGGTCCAGCTTGCGCCGCATCGTCTCAGCCAGGTGCGTATTGAGGTACAGGTTGGCGGGATCGGCGTCCAGCGCGCGCTGCGCCTGGGCAATCGCGCGGTCGATCGCCGCCAGATTCTGCTCGATCACCCGTACGGTCGTGGTATCGAGCTGTCCTCGACCGCTCGCGAGTACCCGTTCCAGATCGGCGACGGCGGCAGCGTAGCTTTGGGTGGCGTTGCCTCTCGGATTGACCGTGGCGTTGATCGCCCGCGGGTTGCCCGAGCGCACGATTGCCGACGGAGGGGCGAGGTTCCGCTGTTCCGGGCTCCGCAGCAACCAGACCGCTCCGCTTGACAGCGTCATCAGCGCGATGCCCGCGGCCGCAAGCTGGGGCAGCGAAAAGCTCCACCTGCGCGCTGCCCGACGGGACTCCAGGTCCACGGCCCGAGTCTCGCCCACTGTCGCCCCGATGCGCTGGGCGATCCCCGGCCACAGATCGTGATGGGGAGCCTCGTTCTCGAGCATCCGGGCCCGGGCGACCACCTGCCGGAGGTCGGCCAGGACCATGGAGCACTCAGCGCAGCCCTGAAGGTGAGCCTCCAGCGCGATTCGCTCGCCATCGGTCAGCTCACCATCCAGGTACTCGGACAACCGGTTCGTCCACTGATCGCTCATTGCCTCGCTCCCTTCAGCGCCCGAGATGCTGGCGCAGTGCCATTCGTGCCCGATGCAGCTGGGACTTGGAGGTTCCGGTCGCGAGGCCCAGCATCTCCGCGATCTCCTCATGCCGGTACCCCTCGACATCGTGAAGCACGAACACCTCTCGCGCCCCCTCCGGCAACCGCGCCATGGCGGTCTCGAAGTCCATCGCCATCTCCGGCCCCGGCCGCCGTGCCGGAATCATCTCCAATACTGCATCGCCCTCGAGATACCGCTTGCGCCGAGTGCCCAGTGTTTCGCGGCGCGCCAGAATCACGTTGACAGCCAGGCGGTGCAACCAGGTGCCGAAAGCAGCCTCACCGCGAAACGTTCCCAGCTTCTGCCAGGCCCGGACGAATATGTCCTGAGCTACCTCATCGGCGTCGTCATCGCTGAGCATCCGCCGAACCAGTCCGTAGACCCGGGTCACGTGGTTGCGGTAGAGCCGTTCGAATGCGCTGGCATCGCCGCTGGCAGCCAGCGTCGCGTCTACAGCATCAGGATCGGTTCTGCCGGTCTGTTCGTGCTCCAGTGTCGCCGCCTCGAGGCCGAATTCGTTCATCGCGGGAGTTGGATCGTCCGACGGCCCAAAAGGTTGCAGCCTCATAGGGAGAAGGCTAGCCTTGAAGCTCCGACTGTCATCCTGAGGAAGCGGAGCGACCGAAGGATCTCTCGATCCGACACGGAGAGATCCTTCGCTGCGCTCAGGATGACACCTGACAGGGATCCTCGTGGCCTCAGCGACCCAAGTGCACACCATCCGGGCACCCACCGGCACCGCCCTCTCCTGCCTGGGCTGGCACCAGGAAGCGGCGATGCGGATGCTGATGAACAACCTCGATCCGGCCGTCGCCGAGCGGCCGGAGGAGTTGATCGTCTACGGCGGGGGCGGGAAGGCCGCGCGGAACTGGGAATGTTACGAGCGCATCGTCGCCACCCTCCGACGGCTCAAGAACGACGAGACGCTCCTGGTCCAGAGTGGGAAGCCGGTCGGGGTCTTTCAGACCCACGACGAGGCTCCCCGCGTGCTCATCGCCAACGCGAACCTGGTGCCCCGGTGGGCGACATGGGACGAGTTCCGCCGGCTCGACGCGCTCGGGCTCACCATGTACGGGCAGATGACGGCGGGCTCCTGGATCTACATCGGCACGCAGGGAATCCTCCAGGGGACCTATGAGACCTTCGCCGAGTGCGCCCGGCAGCACTTCGGCGGCACCCTCGAGGGCCGGCTCGTGGTCACCGGTGGGCTCGGCGGGATGGGCGGCGCCCAGCCACTCGCCGCGACCATGAACGGGGCATCGTTTCTCGGCGTCGATGTGGATGAAGAGCGCATCCGGCGACGGGTGGAGACGAGATATTGCGACCGCGTCGAGACCGATCTCGATTCGGCTCTGCGCCTGGTGCAGGAGGCCCGGGAGCGGCGGGAGGCGCTCTCGGTCGGGCTGGTGGGGAACATCGCCGATGTGCTGCCCGAGTTGGTGCGCCGCGGCGTCATTCCAGACGTCCTGACCGACCAGACCGCGGCCCACGACCTTCGGGTCGGCTACATCCCCTCAGGCATGACGCTCGACCAGGCTGCCCACGAGCGAGAGCGCGATCCGGAGGCCTACGAACGCCGGGTGCTCGACTCGATGACGGTACACGTCCGCGCCATGCTCGATCTCAAAGCCAGGGGGGCGGTGGCGTTCGACTACGGCAATAACCTGCGGGGCCAGGTGGCGGACCGCCGCGGCATGCGCGAGGCGTTCGACATACCTGGTTTCGTCCCCGAGTTCATCCGACCGCTCTTCTGCCGGGGCGCCGGCCCGTTTCGTTGGGTGGCGCTCTCGGGCAACCCGGAGGACATCGCCGTGACCGACCGGGCAGTGCTGGAGACCTTCCCGAAGAAAGACGCGCTGGCCCGCTGGATCCGGCAGGCCCAGGAACGGGTGGCCTTCCAGGGCCTCCCGGCGCGCATCTGCTGGCTGGAGTACGGTGAGCGCGCCGAGCTGGGCGCGCGGTTCAATTGGCTGGTGAAGACGGGTCGGGTGCGAGCGCCGATCGTGATCGGGCGCGACCACCTGGATACCGGATCGGTGGCATCGCCCAACCGCGAGACCGAGAACATGAAGGACGGCTCCGATGCGATCGCCGACTGGCCGCTGCTCAACGCGCTGCTCAACACCGCCTGCGGCGCGAGCTGGGTCTCGATTCATCATGGTGGTGGCGTCGGGATCGGCTACTCCATCCATGCCGGGATGGTGGCCGTTGCCGACGGCACCGACTCGGCGGAGCGGCGGCTTCAGCGGGTGCTCACCGCGGACCCCGGCACCGGCGTCATGCGCCACGCGGACGCCGGATATGAGATCGCAATCGAGACAGCCAAGGAGCGCGGGATCGATCTACCCATGATCGATCCATGAAACTTGTCATCCTGAGCCCTTCGCTTGCGCTCAGGACAGGCTCCGCAAAGGATCTCTCCGTTGGCGTTCTAGAGATCCTTCGGTTGCGAAGCCTGCCCTCGAGC
>DASYVW010000151.1:0-4221 GCA_035936675.1 Gemmatimonadales bacterium | reverse complement strand
GAGCGGTACGTTGAAATCCACCCGGACGAGGGCCCGCCGCCCCTCGAGAGATCCCTTGTCCAGCGATTCAAGCGTACGCTTCACCGCCGCGATCCGACGTACCGCACCAGGTCCACGCACCGGGCCGAGTAGCCCATCTCGTTGTCGTACCAGGAGGTGACGTTGACCAGCGTGCCGCCCACGACGGTGGTCGAGAGCGCGTCAATGGTGCTCGACTGGAGCGAGCCGATGTAGTCCGCCGACACCAGCGGCTCCTCACTCACCACGAGGATGTCTTTGAGCGGGCCGGACTTCGCCGCCGCACGGAAGGCGGCGTTCACCTCGTCGACCGAGGTGGCCTTCTGCACTACGCAGCTCAGCGCGACCACCGAGACATCGGGCGTGGGGACCCGGAGCGCTACCCCATCGATCTTGCCCTTGACCTCGGGGATCACCAGTGACGTCGCCTTCGCGGCGCCCGTGGTGGTGGGGATGATCGACATCGCCGCCGCCCGAGCGCGCCGGAGATCCTTGTGGGGGAAATCGAGAATGACCTGGTCGTTGGTGTACGAGTGTACCGTCGTCATGAACCCGTTGACGAAGCCGAACCGGTCGAGGATCACTTTTACGACCGGTACCAGGCAGTTGGTGGTACAGCTCGCATTGGAGATGACGTGGTGCTTGCCGGGGTCGTAGGCCTCGTGGTTGACCCCGTACACAATCGTGATGTCCTCCTTCTTGGCCGGTGCCGAGATGATCACCTTCCTGGCCCCGGCCGCCAGGTGCAGGGCGGCCTGATCGCGATCGGTGAAACGGCCGGTCGACTCGAGAACGACCTCCACGCCGAGGTCCTTCCAGGGAAGCTTGGCCGGATCCTTCTCCGACAAGACGCGGATCGTCTTCCCATCTACGCTGAGCCCATCGCCCTGCGCGCTGACGTCTCCCGGGAAGCGCCCGTGCACCGAGTCGTACTTGAGGAGGTGTGCGAGGGTCTTGGTATCGGTCAGGTCATTGACCGCGACGAACTCCAGCTCGGTCGCCTTCATCGTCTTGGCGGCCCGCACCACATTGCGGCCGATCCGGCCGAAGCCGTTGATGCCTACTCGGATTGCCATTCGGTCTCCAGGTAATTGTCAGTCGCGAGTCACGAGTCGCGAGTCCTGCTCCGAGTCGCTCCTCATCCCGAGCGAAGCGAGGGACCTTCTCCTCGGGTTCGAGGATGACGAGTCTGCGTTTAGCAGCGGACTCGCGACTCGTGACTCGAGACTACCTAGCCCCCCATCTCCAGCTCCACAACCGCACGCGCAAACGTAACCGCCTCGACCCGCGCGGCGCCTGCCCCGACCAGCGCGGCGGCCGCGGCGGCGAGGGTGGCTCCGGTAGTGAAGACGTCGTCCACCAGCACCAGCTCGAGCCCTTTGACGGGCCCGGCACGAAACGCCCCGGAGACATTGGCATGCCGTGCCTCCGGGGTCAGTGCGGTCTGGGTTCGCGTCTCTCGCACCCGCCGGAGCAGGTCACAGCGGACCGACAGCCCCACTCGTGATCCGAGCGCGGCAGCAATACGCTCGCTCTGATTGTACCCCCGGTCCCGAAGCCTGTGCCCGCCCAGCGGGATCGGTATCAAGGATACCTGCCCCGTCAATGGCTCGAGCTGCCGCATGGCCTCGGCCATCGCTTCCGCGGCCCGGCTCCAGCCCTCGTACTTCAGCCGATGCACCGCGGCGCGAGCAGAGCCGTCGAGCCAGACCGCGCTGCGCGCTCGTGCCAGCCCCTCCGGCCACTCGGCACAGAGCCGGCATTCCAGCCCCTTCTGCGAGGGCTGGCCACAGCGCTCGCAGACCGGATGCGGCACCGCTCGCCAGCGCATCCGGCACAGGTCGCAGATGAGTGCATCGCCTTCGCGGTCCGGGACCGGCTCGTTGCAGAGAAGGCAGGCCGGCGGCAGCAGCCAGCGCTCGACTCCTGCCAGTGTGGCGATGATCCGATCAGCGAAGGCCAGCATTCACCGCCGCCCGCATCACTTCCACCGGCGCATGCTTGCTGGGGTACCAGCACTCGAATGCGGCGGCACCCTGCGCGACCAGCATGGCCCGGCCATCGGCTGCGCGCCGGACCGTCGGCCGCATGGCCCGGACCCAGGAGGTCTCCCCCCTGGCATACACCATGTCGAAGGCAATCTCGGCGCGGGAGAACCGGCCCGGCTCGATCGGCAACGGATCGCCGGCCCGGAGACCAAGTGGAGTGGAGTTGATCAAAACGCGGCACTCTGCCGGCGGAGCCAGCACCACCCCCCGAGCGGAGATCCACTGCTCGAATCGTCGCTGCCGGTCGGCGCTACGCGAGCCGGCCGATACCGAAACGCCCATCTCCTTCGCCGCGACGACAGCCGCTCGGGCCCCGCCGCCGGTACCGGCGATGAACCACGGCGCATCCGTCACCTGGAGCTGGTGAAGTGCCTCGATCAAGCCGTGGACGTCGGTATTGTCACCCACCAAGCGCCCTTCCTCGTCCCAGAAGGTGTTGCAGGATTCGACCGTTTTCGCGGCCTCCCGGCAGACGTCCACGGCTCCCGCGGCAACTTCTTTATGGGGCACCGTCACGTTGCCGCCGCCCCCGGCGCGCCCCAGAGCGCGCATCAGCGCCGGGAGATCGTCGGCCGAGCACCGCAGTGGGACGTAGGAGGCAGGTAGACCGAGCGCGCGGAAGGCGGCGTTCTGCATGAGCGGCGACAGGGAGTGGCTGACAGGATCGCCCAGGATTGCGAAGACGCGGGTAGCCCCGGTGATCACCGCACGGTGCCGGCCACCCGGCTCACCACACCGCCGATAAGCTCCTGGAGCTCGTCGTAGGTCTGACGGTAGCTGGCGAGGTCGGATCCGAATGGATCGCTCACCTCGGCCCGGCTCTCGTCGCGTCCGGCGTATTCGCCGAGCACGTGCACCTTGTCTTCGCCGCCCAGCTCGGCCACCCGGGCCCAATGGTGGCCCGACATCGTAAGGATGAGGTCCGCCGACTTGACCAGCTCGCGGGTGAGCAGCTGCGCGCGGTGTGCGCTCAGGTCGAGGCCATGCTCCAGCCCGACGAGGTACGCGCCTTCGGAGACCGGCGCACCATCCCACGCGCCGGTGCCGGCGGACGAGACGGTCACCTGCTCCACTCCTCGGCTCACGAGCGCCTCCTGCATCATCGCCTCGGCCATCGGGCTACGGCAGGTGTTTCCGGTGCAGACGAAGAGGAGGTGCATTGTCAGAAGATAACAGCGGGGCACTGCCCCGCTGCCCACCCGCCCAGAGGGCACCCGCCCCGCTGCCCCGCCTTCATGGTGCCAGTCGCCCAGCCGCCCGCCGCAGCTCGGCCCGCGGGATCGCTCCCTCACGAACCAGCCGCGGCACGGCCTCGGTGCAGTCCACCAGCGTGGACGATGGGACGTTGCCGAGCACCCCACCGTCCAGCACCAGGAGCTCGCCGTTTCGTTCTTCCGGGCCGAATAGCTCGACCAGCCGGTCGGCGCCGGGCGCCGGCGGTCCGCCGGGACGGTTGGCTGAGGTCGAGGTCAGCGGCTCACCGAGCAGCGCAACCAGCCGCGCGATGCCGGGATGCGACGTGTGCCGCACCGCGATGCCACCCTCTTTCCCTCGCAGCTCGTCGGGCAGCCGCCCTTCGCCACCACGAAGGGCGAGAGTCAAGGGCCCGGGCCAGAAGGCGTCCGACAGTGCGGTTGCCGACGCGTTGAAGACCAGACCCCACTCCTCGGCCATCCGCCGCCCGGAGATGAGCAGCAGGAATGGCTTTCCCTGCGGCCGTCCCTTAAGGCGGCCAAGGGCAGCGACCGCTGCAGCAGTCGGGGCCGATCCGAGACCGTAGACCGTTTCAGTGGGATAGGCCAGCAGCTTGTCGGCCCGAAGGTGGCGTCCGACCTGGGGAATGGCGGCGGAGACCTCGGCCTCGGTCTGGAACGGAAGGATCACCGGGACGCTCCAGCGAGCAGCTGTGCGAGCGCGAGGTCCTCCGGGGTGGTGACCTTGATGTTGCGGGTCGAATCGGGGACCACTCGCACCGGAACGCCTATGGCCTCGACCAGCGCGGCGTCGTCGGTGGCGCGATGTCCGGTACGCGCGGCATGAGCGTGCGCCCGCTCCAGCACAGCGCGGGGGAAGCCTTGCGGCGTCTGCGCCCGCCAGATCCGCGCCCGGGGCCGGGTGCGGACGACGCGGGTAGGGTCCTTCGGATCGACCTCCT
>DASYVW010000150.1:0-11613 GCA_035936675.1 Gemmatimonadales bacterium | reverse complement strand
GCCGACAACCCCGGCGGTGATCACCGACGGCAAGCTCACGGAGTGGACCAGCAGCAGGTGGCTCCAGATCGGGCTGGGCTATTCGTTCTCGCCCTAGCGATGGCCGCTTCTCTCACCCGAACGGTCGGCTTCCATGCCTTGCACCGCTACTACCGGGCCGACTGGGGCGAGGCTCGTAACCGCGAGGTATTCGGTCCGCTGGCCGACCCGCCGGGACATGGGCACGATTATCAGTGCGCCGTCACCGTCGCCGGGCGATTGGACGAGACCGGCATGATCGTGGATCTCGCGCTCCTCGATCGGATTCTTCAGGAGGAAGTTCTAACGCCGTTTGCCGGGAAGCATTTCAACCTCGACGTGCCGGCGTTCGCCTCCGGGCGCCCCCTGCCCACCTGCGAGGCGATCGCCACCTATCTCTTTCGCCGCATAGCTGCCCGGCTGCCGAATGGGGTCGCGCTCGAGCGGGTGCGCATAGCGGAGGATCCGACGCTGTATGCCGACTGTACCGGAATCGACTGATTTGCTGCAGCCTGCGAAGCGCGGCGGGAGGATGTCCGAATCTGCCGCGGTCGAGGAGGTAGCCGTCTGGCTTCAGGTCAACGGCCGCCCGGTGGTGACCTGGATGTGCACGCCCGACCTCCTCGAGGAGCTCGCCATCGGCTGGTTGCACGGCGAGGGGTACATCGATTCCATCGACCAGGTGCATCTGCGCCCTTGCGCCACTGATCTCGGCTTTTGGGCCACCGTGCCGGAAGAGCGGGTTGCCGCGGTCCAGGCCGAGGGACGGAAGCCTGTGCTGGCATCGGGCTGCGGAGCCGTCTCCATCTTTCTAGCAGACCCCTCCACGCTCGAGGCCAGGCCGGCCAGAGGAGAAGTGCCGGGTCTGGAACAGCTGCGTGCCCTGTTCAAGGCGCTGTTCGCCAAGGGGGAGCGGTACAAGGACACGGGCGGTATCCATGCCGCCGCACTGGTGGACCACGGCTCGCCGTCCCTCATCGCTCACGCGGAAGACATTGGTCGTCACAACGCAGTGGACAAATCACTCGGGGCGGCGCTCCTCGCCCGGCGTCCCATTACAGGTCTCGGCCTTCTCGTAACCGGGCGCATTTCGGCGGAGCTCGCGTTCAAGGCCGCCCGGGCGGGCCTGGCGTACGTCGCCACACCATCGGTTCCCAGCACGCTGGCGGTCGAGATTGCCAGGCGCAGCGGAATGGTGCTGGTGGGCCGCGCGGTCAGCGGACACCCGCAGCACCACGGGGCAGTCGAGCCAGGTGCCGCCTGATCGGAGCCGGCTAGCCGAGCTGGTGCGGAATGCCCGGCGCATAGCGGTAGTCGGCTTGAGCCGCAAACCCGAACGGCCGAGTCACAGCGTGGCGGCATATCTCCAGCGGGCCGGTTACACGATCGTGCCGGTCAACCCCGCAGGGGGGGTCACCCTGGGCGAGCCGGTCCACCCCGACCTGCGTTCGGCCGTCGCGGCCGGACCCATCGATATCGTGAACATCTTCCGGCGCTCGGAGCACATCCCGTCGCTGCTCGAGCAGCTTCTGGAGATCCGTCCGCAGCTGGTCTGGATGCAGCAGGGAATTCGACACGATGATGTGGCCCGGAGCCTCGAATCGGCCGGGATTGCGGTCGTGATGGACCGCTGCCTTGCGGTAGACCACCAATTCCTGGGGGCTTGATGCACCGCCGAGCGCTCGTCGCCGTCGCCCTCATGCTCGCGACCTCTGCTCTCCCCGCCCAGGGTCAGGCCACCAAGGACCAGGCCCGGCTGGTGTTCACCGTGTCGGGTGGGGTGGTGGTAGGAGGGCATCTCTGGTCCGTGGATAACGAGCCCGTCCAGTTCACGACACCGGCAGACACCTTCGCCATCGGGCGGCGCATTCGATCCACCATCGCCGTTGGATTCGGGGGCATCTATTTCCCCCGTGAGCACTTCGGGCTGAGCGTCGAGGGCTTTCTTATTGGGCTCGGCTTCGAGGACAGCTGCCGCCTGGTGTTCTCGTCAGGCTCGGGTGATGCGGCCACCACCTGCCGATCGATTCAGGGCGCCACCAAGTCGGCCACCGCAGTGACCCTCTCCGGCGGTCCGGTATTCCGGCTCAACAGCAACAATTTGATCTCGCCCTATGCGCGAGCCAATGTGGGACTGGTGATCAGCAACCAGAGCTCGTTGCGGACGATCGGACGATTCCCCACCGCCCTGGGAACGGCGGAACGGACAGTCTTCGCCGACGATCATGACAGCCGGATCGCTCCCTCCCTCGCGCTCGGGGCCGGATTCACCGCCGCCGTGGCGAAGGGCTATCAGCTCCGCTGGGAGATTCGGGACAACATCGTCGGTGTGCAGCGTGTCACCGGCACCACGCCTCAGTCGGATCTGGTACCTCCCCATAAATTGACCTACAAGCACCTCTTCAGCATGACGATCGGGTTCGACGTCGTCCTGGAGCGGCGGAGAGGGAGACGGTACTGAAGCGGGAAAACGTTCGCGGGGCGATCCTTGCCGGCGGGGGGGCGACCCGGTTCGGCGGCAAGCCCAAGGGTCTGGAGCTGGTCGGAGGCGAACGAATACTCGATCGCCTCGCCCGGACTCTCGAGGCCGCGCTGGGAGAGCCGCCGCTCCTGGTGGCCAATGCGCCGGATGCCTCCGAGTGGCGACCCGACCTCCGCACTGTGACCGACGTTCGTCCCGGCTTCGGCGCGCTGGGCGGCATTTATACGGCGGTGATCGAAGCGCCGGCACCGGTGGTCTGTGTCGCGTGGGACATGCCGTTCGTGTCCGAATCGCTGATCCGGGCATTGGCGGAGGGTTTGGACGGAGCGGACGCCGTCTTGCCGCAGAGCGACGGGCGGCGCGGGGTGGAGCCGCTTTGCGCCGCATACGGGTTGGCCTGTCGGGAGGCAATCGCCGCGAGTCTTGCCGAAGACGAGCTCCGCGCCATCGGCTTCCACCACCGAATCCGCGTCGGTATCCTCCCACTGGATCAGGTGCGGGCGCTGGCGGACCCCGACCTCCTCTTCTTCAACGTGAACACCGCCGACGATCTCGCGAGAGCGGACCAGCTGTGGCGTCGACACGCATCGTCTCCATAATAGGCCGGAAGAACGCGGGAAAGACCACGCTCACCGTGGCACTGGCAAGCGAGCTGGTGCGTCGGGGACACCGCGTCATGACGATCAAGCATGGCCATCATCCCGCCGATGCCGACCGCAAGGGCAGCGACACGTGGCGCCACTTTCACGAAGGGCGAGCCGAGCGGGTGCTGATCGCCTCGCCCGATCTCCGGGTGCTGTTCGAGCGGAGCCCCGATGACTACGATCCCATCGCGCTCGCCCAGCAATACATGCATGGTGCGGACATCGTGCTGACCGAGGGATACAAGGCGGCTCCCCTCCCCAAGATCGAGGTCTTCCGCAAAGCAGTCGCCGACGCCCCGATCTACGATAAGGCTTCACCCGAAGCTGAGCAGTGGATCGCCGTTGTGACCGATGACGCGGCCTTCCGGGCGCCGTGCACCGTGCTCCACTTCAACGACACCATCTGGCTCCAACTCCTGGCCAACCTGGCGTGGGAACGATCGCTGATCCTCGACCAGTGAACGCGCCCCTCGGGGCTGCCGACGCCGCCATCAGGATTCTGGCGGAGGTTCGGCCTCAGCCCGCCCTCCGGATACCGCTGGATGATGCGCTCGACAGCGTCCTGGCCGAGGACGTCGTGAGCCGGCTCGACATCCCCGCCTGGACCAACTCGGCGATGGACGGCTATGCCGTCCGTGGTGAGGACGTGCGGGGCGCGACCGAGGCCGGCCCGGTGTCGCTCCGGGTCGTCGAGCAGTTGCCCGCGGGCCGCTTTCCCGAAAAGGTGATCGGGCCGGGCGAGTGTGCCAGGATCTTTACCGGCGCGCCGCTCCCCCGTGGGGCCGACAGCGTCATCCGGCAGGAGGACACGGACCTGGGTGCAGCCACGGTACTAGTCCTCAAGGACCGGGACGTCGGCGTCAATATCCGCCGGGTTGGCGAGGACGTCAGGAAAGGAACAACCGTACTCACCGCCGGGACCGAGCTGGGACCCGCGCAGTTGGGGGTGCTCGCGTCGCTCGCGGTGGCGCATCCGTTGGTGTACCGGCGGCCCCGGGTAGCCATCCTGGGCAGCGGCGACGAGATCGTGGACATCGACCAGCCGGAGGAGATCCTGAGCGGCAGGAAGATCGCGAGCAGCAACACTCACACCCTGGTTGCCCTGGTGCGACGGGCCGGCGGCGAGCCGGTGAACCTCGGCATCGCCGGCGACACGCCCGACAGCCTTCGCGAGCACCTGGCCCGCGCCATGGATTGCGATCTATTGGTGACGACCGCCGGCATCAGCGTGGGCGAGCACGATTTCGTGCGATCGGTCCTGGAGGAGCTGGGCGGAGAGCTCCGGTTCTGGAAGCTGCGAATGCGCCCCGGCGCGCCAGTGGGATTCGGGCTCCTGGGGCGGATGCCTTGGATCGGTTTACCGGGGAACCCGGTGAGCACGATGGTCACCTTCGAGCTCTTCGTCCGGCCGGCGATCCGGCGGATGATGGGTCATCGGCTGCCCTTCCGCCGGACCGTGTCGGTACGGGTGGCTGAGCCGATCAAGCTCAAGCCCAAGTTGCAGCACTTCCTCCGTGGGATCGTGACCGAAGGACCGAGTGGCCCCGAGGCGCGTCTCACTGGCCCCCAGGGATCTGGCATCCTCACATCCATGACCCTTGCCAACGCCTTGCTGATCATCCCCGAGGGGCAGTTCGAGACGCCCGTAGGCGCGACGGTCCAGGCGCTGATCCTGGACGATCCGGTGCACCAGGCTCAGCCGGGCTTTTAAAGCAAAGGCATTGGCCGTTCGCCCGATTGACGGCGGGCCCCTGGACCGCTTACATTTTCTCCTTGTAGAAGGGGAGTAGCTTATCCGCCGGCAAGGCGGACGGATGGATCGTCAAGACTGTTCGCCAAGTGCGGGCACGGTCCATTTGGGAGGCGGTAGCGAGCGGCGCCAGCCGCTCCTGCACCTTAGAGCGAGACCTTCGTCCACGCGAAAGCGGAGCGGACGGGGTCTCGCTTTTTTTATTGTTCCAGAGAGGAAACGATGAACAACGTCAAGACCTTCGTACTCATGGCAGGACTGCTGGGCCTGTTTGTGCTGGTGGGCCAGCTGCTCGGCGGCTCCAGCGGCCTGGTTGCGGCGCTGGTGATCGGCAGCCTCTTCAACTTCATCATGTATTTCTTCTCCGACCGGCTGGTCCTGCGGATGTACGGCGCGCAGATCGTCACCGCCCAGGAGGCCCCGGAGCTGTACGCCATGGTCGATCGCCTGCGGCAGCGGGCCGGCCTTCCCATGCCCAGGGTCGCCATCGCGCCGCACGAGCAACCGAACGCGTTTGCCACCGGGCGAAGCCCGGAGCACGCGGTGGTGGCGGTGACCACCGGCATTCTCAAGTACGTCCCGCCGGAGGAGCTCGAGGGCGTGCTCGCCCACGAGCTTGCCCACGTGAAGAATCGAGACATGCTGATCACAACTGTGGCGGCCGGTATTGCCGGCGCACTCAGCAACCTGCCCTATCTGCTGATGTTCGGCGGTGGTCAGGACGACGATGGCGGCCACCCGTTCGCCCAGCTGGGGCTGATTCTGCTGGCACCGATCGGTGCGATGCTCATCCAGTTCGCCGTGTCGCGCCAGCGAGAGTTCGAGGCCGATCGGGTGGGAGCCCAGATCCTTGGCCGGCCCATGCCGCTGGCCCACGCACTTATCCGGCTGGATGACCTGGCGCACCGGATCCCGATGCGGGTGGCGCCGGCCGCGGCCCCCCTGGCACAGGTCAACCCGCTGGCGGCCCAGGGAGGCGTCGTCTCCAAGCTTTTCAGCACCCATCCTCCGACCTCGGAGCGGGTCGCACGGCTTGAGGCCATGGCCATGGGCCGCTGAGTGGGAAGCCACCCTCCCGTCGTGTGGCTGGGCTTCACCGGCTTGGTGCTGGCCCTCCTGGTCCTCGACCTGGGGGTACTCAACCGCCGTAGCCATGTCCTCACGCTGAAGGAGGCTCTCAGCTGGAGCGGTGGGGTGGTGTTGCTGGCGCTTGGGTTTGGCTTGTTCATGCTATGGCGGGAGGGCACCCAACCGGCACTGGAGTACTACACCGGTTATCTCATCGAGCTGTCGCTCAGCGTCGATAATCTGTTCGTCTTCCTCCTGATCTTCACCTACTTCTGTGTGCGAGCCGATGCCCAGCCCAAGGTCCTCAAGTGGGGGATTCTGGGCGCAATCGTGATGCGGCTCATCATGATCGGATTGGGCGCGTTCCTGCTTCACCGCTTCAGCTGGATCGTGTACGTCTTTGGCGCCCTTCTGGTCGTGACCGGAATCCGGATGTTCACCCAGAAGGAAGAGCGGGTAGACCTGGAGCGAAACCCGGTGGTGCGCCTGGCTCGCCGCCTCATCCCGCTGAGCCCGAGCTACGATGGCACCAGGTTTTTCACCCGCACGGCCACCGGGAAGGTCGTCGCCACCCCGCTGCTATTGGTGGTGCTCGTGGTGGAGTGGTCCGATCTGGTATTCGCGATCGACAGCATTCCCGCGATCTTTGCGGTGACTCGAGACCCGTTTCTGGTTTACAGCTCGAACGTGTTCGCCATCCTCGGGCTGCGTGCGCTGTACTTCGTGCTCGCGGGCATGCTGGACAAGTTCGTGTACCTCAAGCCCGGCATCTCGTTCATTCTCATCTTCGTTGGCCTCAAGATGCTGCTGAGTGGGTGGTTCCACTTTCCGATCCTGCTCTCGCTGGGCGTGATCGTGACCACGCTGGCGTTGGCCGTCGTCCTGTCGCTTCGCCAGAGCGCCCGGGAGGCAGGGGCCGGGACCTAGCTCGGTGTCTCACCGGGAGATCGGGCAATGGCTGCTCGGCCGCGCTCGCTCATCTCGGCCAGCTCACGGAGCAGGCGCTCCACGTTCTTCTTCAATCCCTCTACGGTATCGCCGGCAAGGTTTAGATCCCCTTTCCCAGCGGCCGTCTCGAGGCAGAGTGCCGCGTCTACCGTTTCGGTCGCCATGAAGTTGGCTGCCGAGCCACGCAGGGCATGGGCCGCGGACGCGAGCGCGCTGGCGTCGCCCCGGGCCACCGCCTTATCCAGGGCCGCGATCCAGCGGGGAGCTTGAGCGGCAAACAGATCGGCGATCTCAAACAGCAGGTCGTGATGCTCCGCGTAGCGTTCCAGCAAGGCTGGCCGGTCCAGCGGGGCCGGCTCGGTCGGGCTGACCCTCTCCTCTTTGACGGAGGGACGGCCCGATACCACTGACTCGATGGCCGTGACGAGCGCCGCGGCCGAGATTGGCTTTGCCACGTAGGCGTCCATTCCGGCTTCGAGACAGCTTTCCCGATCCCCTGCCATCGCCCGGGCGGTCATCGCGACGATCGGAATGTGCATCGTACCGCCCAGTTCCGCGTGGCGGATCGCAGCCGTGGCCTCGAATCCACCCATTTCGGGCATCTGCACATCCATCAGAATCAGGTCGAACCGTTGGCGTCTCCAGGTCTCCACCGCCTCCCGGCCATTCACGGCCAGAACAACCGAATGACCCCCCTTCTCCAGCAGCCGGGTCGCGAGAGTCTGATTCACCACATTGTCCTCCGCCAGGAGAATGTGCAGCGGTCGCCGGTGTTCCCGCATCGAGTGTACCGTGACCAACTGTCCAGACCGCTCGGCTGGGGCCGACCCCAGGCTCGTCAGGATGGCGTCGAGCAGCTCGGATTGCCGGATCGGTTTGGTGAGGTATGCCGTCACACCGAGAGCCCGACAACGGGCCGCGTCGCCTCGCTCACCGGCGGAGGTGAGCATCATGATGGTGATGCTGGCGAGGCTCGGCTCCTCCTTGATTCGCTCGATCAGGGTGAACCCGTCCACGTCCGGCATGTTGACGTCGGTAAGGAGCAGGGGAAACGGCTCTCCCGCCTGGCCGGCCTCGCGCAGTTGCCGCAGCGCGTCCACGGCTCCCGACGCAACCTGAGGCCGCATGCGCCAACTGGTCACCATCTGCTCGAGGATGAGCCGATTCGTCGCATTGTCATCGACGATCAGCACCCGCAGACCACGTAGCTCTACCGGGCGCTCCCGGGGGCCAGCCTCAGCCGCTTCGGCCGGCCGCCCCAGACGCGCGGTAAAGTGGAAGGTGCTTCCCTGTCCGACCTCGCTCTCGAGCCAGATTCGACCGCCCATGAGGTCAACCAATTGGACCGAAATCGCGAGCCCCAGGCCGGTGCCGCCGAACTTCCGGGTTGTTGAGCCATCGGCTTGGCTGAACGCCTCGAAGATGCGCTCCTGCTGGTCCGGTGGAATGCCCATCCCGGTATCGGTCACTGAGACGCGCAGGAACATCTCTTCCTCGGCGGCGGACTCGATCGCCACCCTCACAATCACCTCGCCCCGCTCGGTAAACTTGATGGCATTCCCCACCAGGTTCACCAGAATTTGCCGAATGCGCCCTGGATCGCCCAATAACGTGTCGGGGATCTCAGGCGCAACGGAGCAGGCCAACTCGAGCCCCTTTTTGTGCGCCCGCAGAGCCAGCACCTTCATGGTGTCGTCGAGGGTGTAGCGGAAATCGAACTCGATCTTTTCGAGATCCAGCCTGCGCGCTTCGATCTTGGAGAAATCGAGAATGTCGTTGATCACCATCAGCAAGGCATCGGCCGAGCTCTTCACGATATCGAGGTATTCGCGCTGCTCGGGCGTGACCTGAGTCTCCAGGGCGAGCTCGGTCATGCCGAGAATGCCGTTCATCGGCGTCCGGATCTCATGGCTCATGTTGGCCAGGAACTCGCTCTTGGCTCGGCTGGCGTCTTCAGCAGCTTCCTTGGCGGTCCGGAGTTGCTCCTCGGCGCGGCGCCGCTCGCCGACCTCCACATTGAGGGCGCTGGTCCGCTCCTCGACCAGCACGGTCAGCTTCCGGGAGCGCTCCTGGATTCCGCGGAGGCGAAGGCGGTGGGCGCCCATGCCGCCCATCATCAGGACGAGGCCGCAAAGAGCCTCGAACCACAGTGCGTCGTAGAAATGGGGCCGCAGCCGGAGAGTCACCACAGCGCCGGCCTGGTTCCACACTCCGTCGTTGTTGGCGGCGATGACTCGGAACCGATAGTGGCCATCAGGCACGTGAGTGTAATACGCCACGCGCCGGGGACCGGCGTCCACCCAATCGCGGTCATAGCCCTCGAGCATGTAACGGAAGGCGACCCGCTCGGGAATCAGCAGGCTGGTGGCGGTATAGTGGAACTCGAGGCCCCCACCGCCGGGGGGCAGCTCCAAGTTCTCGCTGAGCTCCACCGCGCGACCGTCCACCAGGAGGCGCTCGATGTGGACCGGCGGCGGAAACGGGTTGCTTCGAAGATGAGCCGGATCGACCACCACCAGTCCCTTGATGCTGGGAAACCAGAGCCGGCCGTCCGGGCTCTTCCAGCCGGCATTCTGAGCGGCGCCGTTGAATTCGATCCGGCGCATCCCGTCGAGCGATACCATCTCCTGCAGCTCGACACTCTCCATTCGGCCTGCGGCAGCATCGAGCAGCGCGCGCTGGCTTACCCTGGCCAACCCCTGATTGGAGCTCAGCCACAGATTGCCGATGTCGTCCTTGAGAATCTGGAATACGTCGGTCATGAACACGGTGGCACTGAGCGGAAGGATGGTGATGCGCCCGCCTTGGACCAGGTTGAGACCTCTCTGGGTGCCCACCCAGAGCCCGTGCTCGTCCGCATACAGCGCCTCGACTACGTCATTCGAGAGGCCGTCCTTCGTGGTGAACGTGGTGAACTGGCCGTCTCGCAGGCGGATCAGTCCGCGGCCGTGGGTGCCGATCCACAGGCTCCCCTCCTGATCTTCGGCGATGACACGGATCTGCACCGTACCAATGCCGGCCTCCCGGGAATAGTCGTGGATGCGGCCATTCTTCCACCGATAGAGGCCATCCCTGCCACCGATCCAGACCGCACCGGTTCGGTCCTGGAGGAACGCCGTCACGCGCCTCTTGGGAAATCCTCCTGCCGAAGCCATGTTCTCCCAGCGGCCGTGACGAAGCCGGGCGATCCCCTGACCCGTCCCCACCCAAAGCACACCATCCGAGGTTTGCAGAGTGGCGAACACCGAATTGCTGGGGAGGCCGTCTTTGACAGTGTACGCCGTGAAGCGGCCGCCCTGGAAGCGGTCGATTCCGCCGTCCTGGGTTCCGATCCACATGGTCTGCTGCCGATCTCCGTACACCGACCAGAGGACATTCGCAGAGAGCCCCTCGCGCCTGTCGTAGATAGTGAGAATCGCCTCCCGGAACCGGTTGAGGCCGCCGTTCCGGGTTCCCACCCAGAGGCTTCCTTCCCGATCCTCGAGAAGCGCCGACACAGCGTCATCCGTCAGGCCGTCCCGGGTGGTGAACCGCTCGAACCGGCCAGCGGCAAACCGGGCGAGCCCGCCACCGTCTGCGCCGATCCACAGCTGGCCGTTCCGGGTCTCGAGGATCGCGCTGACGCCACCGGGCGGAAGGCCGTCGGGGGCCGTGAAGCGATCGAGCTTTCCGTTGGCCGCGTGGTAAAGCGCGTCAGGCGTGCCGACCCAGAGGCTTCCCTCTCGGTCCCGGTATAATGTCAACACCGGTCCCTCGATCCGGCCAGCCGCCGGCTGCCAGGGAAGGACGCGACCATTCTGCCGAGCCCGTATCCCGTCGTCGGTCCCCATCAACAGCGTGCCATTGGCGTCTTCCCCCAGCGCGTTCACCGTCCCTTCAGCGCCGGGGACGGGATGGAACCGCCCCTCGTTCCATCGCTCGAGCCCAGTTGCACGCCCCGCCCAGAGCGTGCCGGCGTGGTCTCGGTACAGGCAATTCACCATGGGCCCAGACGTCCCCGGTATCCCGGTGGACTTTCCGTCTTTGAAACGGGCTATACCGCCGACCCAGGTGCCCACCCAGAGATTGTCCGCCACATCTACCATGAGCGAGTTCACGAAGTTGTCCGAGAGCCCACTCGCGTTCGTCGAGTTATAGGCGGTGAACGCTATGCCATCGAACCGGGCCACTCCAGCTTCGGTTCCGACCCAGAGGTAGCCATCGCGGGTCTGGGCCATAGCCATCACGCTGTTCTGAGGCAGACCCTGATCGATCTGCCAGACATCGTGGACGTATTGGGTGATGGGTTTCTGCGGGTCGAGACCGGGTTCGGGAGTCTGTGATCGAGCGGAGATGGGTAGGCCCAGAAGGAGCGCGCAGCCGAAGCTGACCGCGCCCTTGATCACAGCCGAGCTGAGGAAGGAACTTTGGTCCATCACGCGCCGAGACTCGGGCTTGGGGTGAATCAGCACCAGGCGGGTACCCAAGCCGATTGGCGGATCGTCCACGGCGGCCCCTGAGCCGCGCGGCCACTGCGTACTAGTACCGACCTCCCGCGGGCGAGGGAGGCGTATAGCCTCATTGTCGGCCGGCGGACGACAAAGCATGAGTCCTTACCGGCCGGCCCCAGCACATCTAGCTTCCCCGTCCATGTCCAACTCCTCTCTCCTGTCCCGGCTCGGCCTCGACCGGCCCGAGCTCCGCGCCTGGGCCATGTATGACTG
>DASYVW010000149.1:0-1593 GCA_035936675.1 Gemmatimonadales bacterium | reverse complement strand
TTGCTCGTTCCTGAAAACGGTTTCAATCTCGGGATGAAATTTCTGGCACACTCCTCGCTTCTGCTGCTTTCGCCGAGCGAAAGTCGGCGTCGCTCGGACACACCAACCATCATCACGTGTGCCGAGCGGTGTGCCGGCCGCCGCCCGGTCGATTGAGACAGGAGTACCGAACCATGAAAGCGGCAACCCGTAGGAAGCTCGAGATGGGCACTCGAGCGCTGGAATTCAGCCGAGCCCACCCGGACGAGAGTGCCGGGTACACCGCAGCGCTGGCGCAGCTGGAAGAGCAGGTCACTCGCTCCGCCCAGCTCGCGACCCAGCAGCGGGAAGGCACCGTCGAAGTCCGCGCGGCCAGCGCGCGCAAGCGCGACCTGCAGCGGGCGATGCGGCGGCGACAGCTGGTGCACCTCGCGCGGGCCGCGCACCGGGCGGCGAAGGAGCTGCCCGAATTGGCCCAGAAGTTCGCGCTCCCGCGTGACCCGATCCCCTACCTGGCGTTCACCACCCTGGCCCGCAGCATGGTCGCCGAGGCTCAGCGGCAGAAGGAGCTGCTGGTCAGGCACGGGCTGGTGGAGCGGGTCCTCGACAGCCTCGGCCAGTCGCTCGATCAGTTCGATCGGGCGGTGGAGCAGGCGTCCGAGGGACGCCGGGTCCACATCGGGGCAGGTGCGAACTTGGATGTGGCGGCGGACGAGATCGTCCAGATTGTGAAGGTGATCGACGGCCTCAACCGCTTCCGTTTCGCCGATGACCCGGACCTCCTCGCCGGCTGGAGGAGCGCCAGCAACGTCTTCGGGCCGCCACGGACAGCGGAGAAAATCACGGCACCGGACACGCCGTCGTCCGGCGGCGAAGGGAGGTCAGCTGCATGATGGTAAGGTTTCCGCAAAGCAGAGCAGAAAACCAACCGCCGCCGAGAGTCGCGAATCTCGGCGGCAGTGGTGTGTTTGCGACCGTGTTCAAATCTTCTTGGCAACCTCCTGAAAGGTGTCCTCCAGCCGGTTCAGCATCTCCTGTAGAAGGTCCATCGAAATACCTAGGGCCGGCTCGATGCGGATCACCTGCGCCTTGGAGTAGGTGCCCGCCACCAGCACTCCACGCTTGAACAGACCGGACGCCACCTGCCAGCCGATCTCCTGGACCGGAAACTCCATTCCGATCAGTAGACCCTTCCCATGAGCCTCTTTCAGGACCTGGGGATACTTCTGCTGGAGACGGCCGAGCTCCCGCAGTAGAAACTCGCCTTTGGCGGCTGCCTGGCCCGGAAGATCCTCCTCCAGCGTCACCTGAATCGCCGCGAGGCCGGCCGCGCACGCCAGCGGATTGCCCCCGAACGTGGTGGAGTGAATGATCGGATTGGGGATCATGACCTCCCAGATCTTCGCGGTGGAGATGAACGCCGACAGAGGCATCACGCCTCCACCAATCGACTTTCCCAGGCACATGATGTCCGGGGCGATGTTCCAGTGGTCCACACCCCACATCGTTCCGGTGCGGCCCATCCCGGTCTGGATCTCGTCCACAATCAGCAGGGCCCCGTACCGGGTGCAGAGCTCCCGTGCCCGGGGAAAGTAGTCGTCGGGCGGAACGACC
>DASYVW010000148.1:0-5600 GCA_035936675.1 Gemmatimonadales bacterium | reverse complement strand
TCCCTGCTCGAAATGGCCCGGGGCTCGCGGCGATACTACCCGGCTTGAGCCCGGCCGGGCCCTGGATCCGACGGATGAGCTGGACCATCCTGGCAGCAGCGGTCCTGATCTACAGCGGTATCCTCGTACTGTTGCGAGTGTATGAATCGCGGCTGATCTACTTTCCGGGCCCGGAGCGCACACTCGTCGCCCCACCTCCCTCGCTCGCCCTGCCTGTTCAACGGGTCGAGATCACCACCGAAGACGCCGTCAACCTCGTCGCCTGGGTCATGCCGGCGGAACCTGGTTCATCATGGTGGCTGCTCGTCTGCCACGGCAATGCTGGTAACCTCTCGGAGTTCGACCGCCCGCTGCATTACGCCGGTCTGCGGCAGTTGGGCCTCAACCTGCTGGCGTTCGACTACCGGGGCTACGGGGAGAGCGGGGGGACGCCGAGCGAGACGGGACTCTATCGCGATGCCGATGCGGCGTATCGCTATCTCACAAATCAGCGTGGCATCCCGGCCGATCGGATCCTGATATTCGGTCATTCCCTCGGTTCAGCCGTCGCCGTTGATCTGGCCAGCCGGGTTCGCTCCGCCGGGTTGATAGTGGAAGGCGCCTTCACCTCGGCCACTGAGCGGGGGCAGGAGCTCTATCCTTATATACCGGTCCGCTGGATCGCCAAGAGCCGGTTCAGCTCGGTCGACAAGATCTCCCGGGTGACGGTGCCGAAACTCTTTCTCCACGCGCAAGGCGATGAGGTAATCCCGCTGGCGCATGGCCGTCGGTTGTACGAGGCGGCGCCACCGCCGAAAACGTTCGTGGAGCTGCGCGGAGGGCACGGTGATGCCTTTGACGTAGACTCCGCGAACTACTTTGGCAGTATCCAGCGATTTCTTAAGAGCCTGCCCCCGAACCAATAGCCGTATCGTCTGCTCCTCCCCCGCGTGTGCACAGCGATGTTGGCGAGCGGCACCCGGCCGAACTTTTGAAAACTTGTGATTCTAGCGACGAAGGGTTCCCTTCCATACAACCCGAATCACGAGCGCAACACTCTGCCTCCCGTGCCTGAGCGCCTGCGAGCCGCTGTGGCGGACCGCTACCGGATCGAAGAAGAGATCGGTCGCGGAGGCATGGCCTCGGTCTATCTGGCCGAGGATCTCAAGCACGGCCGAAAGGTGGCGCTCAAGGTGCTGTTCGCGGGCGGCGACGCCCAGGGCTACGAGCCCCAGCGCTTCCTCCGCGAGATCCGTATTGCCGCCCGGCTTTCCCATCCTCAAATCCTGCCGGTGCACGACTCCGGCGAGTGTGACGGACTGCTGTACTTCGTGATGCCTTACGCCGGCTGCGAAAGCCTGCGGGACCGGCTCACGCGCGAGGGGTCGCTGCCGATCGATGGCGCGCTGAGGATCGCGCTCGCGGTGGCGGCGGCGCTCGGCTACGCCCACCGGAACGGCGTGATTCATCGCGACATCAAGCCGGAGAATATTCTGCTTCAGGAAGGCGAGCCGGTGGTGGCCGACTTCGGTGTAGCCACGGCGATCTCGGCCGCGGGCGGCGATAGCGTTTACATCACCGACCGCGGCTTTGCGGTCGGCACTCCCGCCTACATGAGCCCCGAGCAGGCCAGCGCGGAACGCGATCTCGACGGCCGCAGTGATCTCTACAGCCTCGCCTGCGTGCTGTTCGAGATGCTGAGTGGGCAGCCGCCCTTTGCCGGCACCGGCCCGCGCGCGACCATGGCCCGGCATGCGATCGAGCCGCCTCCCTCGATTCGCTCGCTCCGTCCCACCGTACCTCTGGCCGTCGATCTGGCCCTGCAACGCGCGCTGGCCAAGGATCCTGCCGCTCGCTTCGCCACGATGTCCGATTTCTGCGATGCGCTGGTGACACCGCTGCCCACGCCGATGCCGGTACCCGGCGGTAAGGAGAGTCGAGCCATCGCGGTGTTGCCCTTCGTCAACGCCAGCCCCGATCCCGACAACGAATATTTCAGCGACGGCATGACCGATGAGCTCATCACCGCTCTCACCAAGGTCGAAGGGCTGCATGTCGCCTCGCGCACCTCGGTGTTCGCGCTCAAGAACCAGCATGAGGATGTGCGGACCATCGGGTCCCGGCTCAACGTGTCGGCGGTGCTCGAAGGCACGGTCAGAAAGGCCGGCAACCGGCTGCGGATCACCGTACAGCTGAGCAGCGCCAGCGATGGGCGTACGCTGTGGTCGGAGCGGTACGATCGCGAGATGGCGGACGTATTCGCCATCCAGGACGAGATCGCCCAGACGATCGTGCGCACCCTACGTACGACTCTTCTCGGTGACATCGGCAACCCGACGCCGGTCCGCTATACCGGGAACGTGAAGGCCTATAGCCTCTACCTCAAAGGCCGGTTCTGGTGGAACCGGCGGACGCAGGCCGACATCGCCGAAGGTCTCCGCTACTTCGAGCAAGCGATCGCAGAGGATCCCGACTATGCCCTGGCCTACAGCGGGCTGGCCGATTCCTATGCGCTCGATCTCGATTACCGCGGCGTTCCAGTGGTGGAGGGTATGGAGCGGGCCAAGGCGATGGCCAGGAAAGCGATCGCGCTCGACGAGACCCTGGCCGAGGCCCATACCTCGCTCGGGTGGGTCACCTTCATCTATGACTGGGACTGGCCGGCTGCCGAGCGCGAGTTCAGCCGCGCTATCCAGTTGAACCCGCGCTACTCCACTGCTCGGCAATGGCATGCCTGGTTCCTGGTGGCGATGGGGCGATTCGATGAGGCGTTGGCAGAGGGACGAGCGGCCATCGACCTGGATCCGGCATCGGTCTCGATTCGGCGCAGCATGGGCTGGCTCCATTACTACGCGCGACAGTCTGAGCCCGCGCTGGACAATCTGCGGCGCGCCTTGGCCATGAATCCAACCGCCGAGGAGACCCACCGTCTGCTGGGGCTGGTGTACATGCAGCAGGGTATGTATGACGACGCGGCTGCCTCTTTCAAGGAAGCCGTTGCGAGCTCCGACTACGACGTGATGGCGCTTGCGGGACTGGGACACGTTGCGGCCCGGCGCGGACGGGTGGACGAGACGCGCGCCGTCTTGAACGAGCTATACCAACGGTCGCAGACCCGCTACGTGTCACCCGTCGCGCTCTGTGGCCTCCACGTCGCCCTGGGCGAGGCCGATGACGCGTTCGGATGGCTGGAACAGGCATACCGTGAGCGGCGCGGCTGGCTGGCCTACCTGAAGATCGAGCCGATACTCGATGGACTGCGGAATGACCCGAGGTTCCCCCGCCTGGTGGAGCGCATGCGCCTGGCGTAGATGCGTGAGAAGGACCCTGCTACGTTTTGGACATGCTCATGATTTCCACTGAGGCCGACGTCGCCACCGCCCTCGCAGAACCCCTTGCCGTCGTGTACAAGCACAGCCCGATCTGTCCCACCAGCGGCATCGCGTATGAAGAAATGCGCTCGCTTCGCCGCATTCACCACGACGTGCCGGTGTATCTGGTCGACGTGATTCATCACCGCCCGCTCTCCCGCAAGATCGCCGAGCAGGTCGGCGTCGTGCACGCGTCTCCGCAAGCGATCATTCTCCGCGCAGGCGTTCCTGCCTGGCACGGCTCCCATTTCGACCTGCGGGCCGAGGAGATGGCGCGGAGGCTCCACTCGTTGAAAGCCCAAACCGAAAGAGGCGTCTGGCACTCGAAATGAAACATCAGTAGGTCGTGGGGGTTCCAGACCCGCCACGTGCGCACAACCGCTTCGTACCGTCGAACACGCGCTTCAGGCACCGAGAGCAGCAGTCCACTCCCAATCTGTTCCTCACCAACTCGGCAGAACCTATCGTAACCGCCGGACACTAAACCCGGCGGTGGCATCGCCGTGACATCGGTGTCGCTCCAGGTGGACCGTTCCGGCATCGCTGTGCCGCTCGGTCATCCCATCCTCGGAGGCACTACGCGAATTCTCATCATCGACGACGATCCCAAGACTGGCCCGCGGCTCCCTCAGGCTGCGGACAGCGGCCACGCGGAGTCGAGCGGCGCGACTTGGCCCTCAGAGACCCAGGGGCCGGCGGATCACGCCCGGCCTGTGGTGCATGAGTACCAGATCGCCACACCGCTTCCGGGCGAGCTGGTTCCTGTGCGCGAGGCCTCGGAAGCGCTCAACGAGAATGGCCACCCGGATACAACCACGGTGCGCGAGCTCATCGCTCGAGTGGAGGAGCTGCTGCACCGCACTCGCAGCCTCCCGGCCGCTGCCTCGCCGGGATGGGCGGGCACCATCCAGTTCGGCAGCGTCCTTCTGGAACCGGCAACTCAGACGGTGTTGCGGTCGGGCCAGCCGGTCCGGGTTACCCACACGGAGTTCCGCCTCTTGCTGGCGCTGATACGCCGTCGCGGCGCCATCGCGTCACGTATCGAGCTGTTGCGGGAGGTCTGGGGGGCGGGTTCGGCCGTCAGCCGGCGCGCGGTGGACACCCACATCGCCCGGCTGCGGCGAAAGCTCGAGGACGACCCGGCCAACCCGCGGCATATCCTGACCGCGCTCGCCTGGGGATATCGCTTCCGTCCATAGGACGGCGCCTCGGGGCCGGTGACGAGCTCCGAGGCTTCATGGTTTGATCTCGTCACAGCTCGAGCAGCTACACGGAGGAAACAAATGGCACAATCATCGTTCGGTCAGTTCCTCGATCAGCTGCGGCTCGCGTGGCTGGCCCTGCCCGCTCTGGTCCTTCTGCCTGGTGTGACGCTGGCTCAACAGCCGGCCACGCTGACGGGCCGGGTCACCACCGAGGCGGGGCAGCCGCTCTCTTCTGCGGCCGTCGTCATCGAACAATTGGGTGCGGGAGCCACAACTCGCGCCGACGGCAGCTACACCATCCTGATTCCCGGTGCCCGGGTGCCTTCGGGGCCAGTGACCGTGACCGCCCGCCTGGTCGGGTTCAAGGCACGCTCTGCTCAGGTCGATCTGACTTCGGGCTCCGCAGTCCAGGACTTCAACCTCCCCGACAACCCGCTGCAACTGGGTGAGATCGTCGTCACCGGTGCCGGCACCGCAACGGAGGTGGAGAAGCTGGGCACGGGGCGCAGCAGCGTTGATTCGCAGGCCATCGTGCGAAGCAACGAATCGAACGTCGTGAATGCGCTGGCGGCCAAGGCACCCAATGTCGAGGTGACCTCAAGCTCGGGAGATCCCGGCGCCTCGTCGTTCATTCAGATACGCGGCTTGACCACCATCACGGCCCAGGACGGGCAACCGCTCTTCGTGGTGGACGGGGTTCCGGTCGACAATTCGATTTCCTACAACAACATCGCCAGCGGGGCGTTGAACAGCAGCGCGGCGCCGCCGAATCGGGCGATCGACCTCAATCCGGACGACATCGAGAACGTGGAGATTCTCAAGGGTGCCGCATCCGGCGCCATCTACGGGTCCAGGGCCGGCCAAGGTGTCATCCTGATCACCACCAAACACGGGCGGCCCGGCCCGACCAAGTACTCGCTGCGCAGCTCGATCTCGCTCGACAAGCACGGCCAGCTGCCCGACTTTCAGAGCAAGTACGGGCTCGGCACCGGTGGGGTCACCCCGGCCTGCGTTCCTGGTGGGGTGGTGAACTGCCGAGTGGGCT
>DASYVW010000147.1:0-1909 GCA_035936675.1 Gemmatimonadales bacterium | reverse complement strand
AATCTGGCTCGGTGGGGTCTTGTTCGTGATTGGCGTGTCCGGCGGCGGCACCTGCACGTCGAGCGCCATCCGCGAGAGCGGCTGCGTGATCATGAAGATGATCAGCAGCACCAGGAGCACGTCGATCATCGGTGTGACGTTGATGTCCGACTGCAACGCGCCCGATGCTCCAGTAGTCATCGCCATGTCATTTCTTCTCCTTCTTCTTCTCGTCGGTGCCGAAGACCACGCTCTTGTTCGGCTCGGTGATGGCCGCCATCACCCGCACACCGGCCCGCCGCGCCGTCTCCACCGCGTCCTGTACCTTGGCGTACTTGAGCTGATTGTCCGCCTTGAAATACAGGATCTTATCTTCCGTCCGGGCCGCGAAGACCGACCGGAGCTGGTCCTCCAGGGCCCCGTTCGCAATGGGACGCTGGTTGAGGAAGTAGTGGCCCGACTGGTCGATTCCGAGTACCACCTCGTTCTCTCCTTCAGGGCGAGCATCCAGATTCTTGCCCTTGGGTAGAGTCGCCTTGAAGCCGGCGGCGATGAGCGGCGTCACGATCATGAAGATGATCAGCAGCACCAGCATGACGTCGATCATCGGCGTCACGTTGATGTCAGCCTTGACGGCCGATGAGCCGGCGCTGTTACCCGTGGATATGGCCACTGCCGGTCACCGCCTTCTGGGCCTGGAATTCCTTGGTGAAGATCGAACGCCCGAACTCGCTCCCCACGGTCTTGATGAGATAGTCGATCAGCTCCTTGGAGCCGTAGGTCAGCTCAACGGTCAGATTCTCGATCTTGGTGGTGAAGTAGTTGTACGACCACACGGCCGGGATGGCGACCATGAGGCCGAAGGCCGTGGTGATGAGGGCTTCGGCGATACCGGCCGAGATGCCCGCCAGGCCGCCGGACGCGCCCTGCTGGGCCATGCCCACGAAGGCGTTCACGATGCCCATGGTGGTGCCGAGCAGTCCGACGAACGGCGCGGTAGAACCGACGGTGCCCAGCACGCCCAGCCCGCGCTTGAACTCCGAGAGCACAATGAGCATCTGCCGCTCGACCGCCCGCTCGGCCGAGTTGATGTCCGCCGCGGTGATCGTCGCCCGGTCGCGGAGCAGCGGCTTCACCTCGGCCAGCGCTTCACCCACCACGCGGGCGAGATGGCTGGTCTTGTTCTTCTCGGCCAGTGCGATGGCCTGGTCCAGGTTCTCCTCCTGAATGGCGCGGGAGAACTGGGGTGCGAACTTCCGCGTCGCCCGCTCGCTCTTCTTGAGCTGGACCAGCTTGGTAATGACGATGGTGAGCGAGTAGATGGACATGGTCGCCATGATGACGACGATGCCCTTGGCGAACGCGCCCATCTGGGCCCACAGGTGAAGAAGATCAACGCTCATGTTGTGATGCCTCCAGGGGGACTATTGACCGACCTTGAACGAAATTCGCTGCTGCACCAGTTGCCGCACCGCCTTGCCCTTGGACTTGGCCGGCTTGAACACGCCCTTGCGGAGGGCTTCCTTCGCCGGCTCCACAAAAGCCGGGTGAGTAGCCTTCATCACCTTGAACGAGTTCGGCTCCGTGTGACCGGTGGTGTCCACCACATACTGGAGATCGACCGAGCCCGTAATCCCGGCGCTTTGCAGCACCGGCGGATAGCGCGGGGTCGGGATCGAGATCGGCACCACCGGATCATCGACCTGAGCTTCGAGGAACACGTCGCCCGAGACCGGTCCGCCCGTCACGCCGGTTCCGGTGCCCCCCTCAACGCCCTTCCCGGTGAAGTCCCGGGGATCGAACGGCTTCTCGTTGAGGTCGATCGGCGGAATGTCCTTGGGGATGTCGGTCGGCGCCACGACGGTCTGGAACCCCTTGGGTGGGGGATTCGCGGCGACAATGACATCGGGTGGGAGCTGCTCCGGTGGGG
>DASYVW010000146.1:0-2128 GCA_035936675.1 Gemmatimonadales bacterium | reverse complement strand
TCCAGCGCCTGGGCGAGCTCGTCCACGGTGCGGCTGGTTCGGCGGAGGAGGGCGACGATCCGGCCACGGGTCGAGGCGAAAAAGCGGGGACTCCAGATCGGGTGGGCCACCGATGCCTCCAACTTTTCAGTGTGAAACAGTTAGTCAAATAAAAGATTGACTTTTCTCTGCATGGGCACAAATATAAGGGGCTCACGTCTCGGGGAGCACCTCCATGCCGATGCTCGCCCTCGACTGTATGGCTATCACTGCACGATTCACCCGCCGTCCCTCTATCCGAACTTTATCGGGACGGTGACCGTTACCCCCTAGCCTCGGCTCGGCCTTCCCGCCGCATCCGAGCTATTGAGAGACTCCCTATGCACCGACTATCTCATTGTTTCACGCTGGTACCGCTGGCCCTGTTCGCCGTTGCCTGCACCGGCTCGGACTCTCGGTCGCCGACGGAGGCTGCTGACAGCAACCCGGCGCTCGGCCAGTCACACAATGCCGTCGATGGCGCGGATTTCGGCTTCACGGCCGGCTGGCTCGCTGGCAGGACGGTCCAGTTCTTCTACCACAAACCGTTCTTCTGCCGCACGCCGGTCGAGGACGGCAACCCCGTAGGCTCAACGACCGACTGTGAGGCGGGCTCGGATGGTACCGTCGATCCGCGCCCGGGCCATATCCCGACGCTCTTCGTCATGACCCCGCTCGGCTTCCGACCCGAGGAGTCCACGCTCCAGTGCCCGGTCGTCGGCCACTGCATCAATCACCCCTCCACGATCGATCTCTCCCGCCTCTTTGGGCCGACCACGGCTAACGCGCCGCTGCCCGCGCACAGTCACATCGTGGATCGGGTCAGTGGCAACTGGTGGGAGCTGGCGGTCGTCGGGGTGAAAGATCTCGCGACCTGGAATCAGGTCGTGGCGGGGAAGAGTCTGGCAACCGTTCGGGCACTGCAGGCCGCCGATCCGAATGGCGATCACATCACGGGAGACACGCCGACCAACGCCTATCTCTTCTTCGCCGTGCGGCCCTAGCCACGCAGCGGCACAACACGGAGCTAAACCACGGTCTGTGCCTGCGAGAGAGGTCGACCCAGCCCACTGGTTCGCTAGGTGCAGCGCCGGACCGGTGTCGGGGTATCTTATGGCCCGAGCGTGGTAGTCTCACTCGTGGGTGGCGTGCTCGTGATGGCCGGGGCGCTGCTCCCCTGGCTCACGCTCTTTGCCGGGCTTCAGCGGTACAGCGGCATGGTGGGGTGGTACGGGCGCGGCATCTTCGCAAGCGGAACACTCGCGGTGGCGGGCGCGCTCTGGCGGCGTGGGCGACCGCCGTGGTGGCTCCGCCGCATGATCGCAGGACTCGGCGCGGTGCTCGTGGTTTTCAGTGGCTGGCTGCTCCTCGGGCTGCATCAAATCATCCAGCACGGCGCGTCACCGATGCTGGTGCCGAGGGCGGGGCCTGGCCTGTTCGTGGTCCTCGCGGGGGCCGGGTTACTCAGTATAGCCCCCGCGGTTTCGATGTGCGGGATGCGCCGAGCGCTGGCTCCACTTTTCCGGGAGCCGACCGCGGTAGCAGACCCGGCTACCGCTGTCAGCCCGCTACCGGGCGCAGGGCCGTAAGCACAAGTCACGCGGTCCAACAGACCATCAAACCGATGGCTCGCGAATGATGGAAAGAGGGGTGCCGAGATGCGACGCAAGAAACCCGGCTTGATGCTCGCAAATGGCGGCGACGAGCCGCCCGAATCGTGGTTCAGTAGTATGGTTGGCTACCTGGCAATCGTCCTTCTCGCCGTAGTACCCGTCGTGTCGCCAGCTCAGCAAACGGTACCGATCGGTAAGTTGCGCGCTGGAACGCTCAGCTTCGACGCCCGAGCGACGAAGGGCCCTTTCGTGGGCACGACTACCACGGTATCCGGAGAAATGATCGGTGGCCCCGATCTGTCCAGCGTTCGCGGCTGGGTCGAGGCGCCGGTGCGGACACTCAAGACCGGGAACGATCACCGTGATCGCGATCTCAATAAGTCCATGGAGACCGACAAGTACCCCACCATGCGCTTCGAATTGACCGCCGTGGCGCCCGGGCAGGGCTCTGGCGACAGCGTCCCCGTCACCCTCGGTGGCAACTTGCTGCTTCACGG
>DASYVW010000145.1:0-2582 GCA_035936675.1 Gemmatimonadales bacterium | reverse complement strand
CAAAGCGAGGAAGGCGGTAGGGCGGTGGAGGGCGAAGGGCCGTCTTAGTAAATGACGTTGACCCAGCCCGCCTGGTTGGCCACGAAGGCGGTGCCACCGTCCGGTGAGAGTGCGATCCGTACCGCTCCTCCCCCAACGACGAGACTGTCGATCAGCGTCCTCGACAATCGGTCCACAATCTTCACGTTAGGACCACCAGCCACGTACAGGCGCGAGCCATCCGGCGATGCCACCAGACCGAATCCTCCCAGTCCGACGACGTCTGTGAGGGCGCCCGAGATGAGCGCCCCCGTACAACGCGCTAGCACCGACCGCCCTGACAGACGGCGTCGAAGGACTGATGCTACGACCCCACGGACACCGCCAGGGGCACCGACCACAGGGTGATCGCGAGGTACTCGCGAGATCCGCGGCCTGGCCGCAGTACCGCCACAAGGATCGCAAAAATTGCGACGGAGCCTACGATCGACGTAAGCGCAGCGATGAGGGGCGGTACATGACGACGCATATTCCTCCCAGCCAACGGTTGGTCTTGCTGTCCGCCTAACGATACTGCCGTTCAGCGGCGTGGTTCCGAGCGTAAGCGAGGACCACGTACGCTGCAACGGCGGGTTAGGCGGCGCTTGCCCCGGACGTACGTTGCGTGCCCGCTTACCCAGCGGATATAGGTTCAAGAAGAGCGAAGAAGTTACCCTGCGGATCTCGACACAAGACATGAACCCCGTAGCCCGGAATGGTTTGTGGTTCCGTGATCAGGCTCCCTCCCTGGGCGGTCACTCTGGTGCAGGCCTCGCTGAGAGACGGGACCTGAATGGTGACTGATACGCGAGGTGAGCCTGTCTTCGACTGGACAATGCCTCCGGGAATCGCACGCTGCGCAGGCGCTTCAGCGGTTCGGATCTGCCAATACCTGATCGGATCGGGTAGCTTTGTGATCGACCAGCCAAAGACCGCGCTGTAGAACGCTGCTGCTTCCTCGGGGTTCGGCACGCTGAATTCGAAGTGAACAACACTCGACATCGCGCTCTCCTGGGTGTCGGAAGGGTGACCACTCGCAACGCCTCGGCCCGCACACCAGCGTCGTTGGCATCCCCACCAAGGGTGGACGCAAGACGGAGTGCCTCGTCCATAAGCGCGCGTGCTTTAGACTCGGCAGCAGGAGGACGGCCTGGAGCGAGCGGCTCGATTTGGAACCCCGTGATCCTGCAGACGCTTGCGCCGAACGATGGGAGAGGGACGTGACCGCCACGTCACGAACGTGGAGAACATCGGCGGGCCGCAGCGGCCTCATGGCTGTACGTTGACATAATGCATGCCGCTGCGAGCGGGAACGGCCATGCAGCATTAGCACAATGAAAATCAATTTAGCTTTTGTGAACGACCTCGATGTCGTGGCCGTCAGGATCGAGCACCCATGTCGCATAATAGCCAGGATAGTATTCGGGCCGAGCTTGAGGTGCTTCCTTGCTCTTGCCTCCGGCGTCCACAGCCGCTTTGAAGAATGCATCTACCTCAGCATGGTCTTTCGCTACAAATCCAACATGCACCGCTTGGGGATCGGGCTTTCCTTCTTTGAGCCAGAAAAAAGCTCTTTTGCCGTCACCAAAACCCTTCAAATCGGGGTGTCCGTCTTGGCCTTCGTAATCTGTAAAGTTTGTGACCCCAAGTGGCTTCAGGGCCTTGGCGTAAAAAGCGACTGAGCGCTCGAAATCACTGACTGTGAGAATAATGTGGTCTATCATATGTGCCCTCGGCCGGCTCCGTCGCCGGCGACTGTTACCGATGTCCCCGGACTGGATCTGTTACCGATGTCCCCGGCCGCTCAGCCCCTTCTTTGACGTTATAGCGCTATGACGTTAGCTTTGGGGCATGCCTACTCGCAAGCGTGCCCCGAAGCGGGCCACCGTCTATTTCGATCCTAGCCTTCATAAGGCCCTTCGCGTGAAGGCGGCGGAAACCGAGCGCTCACTCTCAGAGCTCGTCAACGTTGCCGTCCGCCAGAGCCTCGCGGAGGATAGCGAAGACCTCGCTGCCTTTGAGGACCGTGCCGAAGAGCCGAGCCTCGCCTTCGCGGAGGTCCTCAAGGATCTGAAACGGCGTGGCAAGCTATAGCTTGCTCGTTAAGCCTTCCGCCGCCAAAGAGCTGGAACCGCTTCCCATCAACGACCGCAGGAAGATCATCTCTCGCATCGAGGCGCTCGCCTCGGAGCCTCGATCGCACGGCTGCGAGAAGCTCTCGGGCCAGGACCAGTACCGAGTCCGGCAGGGCGACTACCGAGTCGTGTACAGCGTCGACGATCAGACGAGGACCGTGCTCGTCGTAAAAGTCGGCCACCGCCGAGATGTGTATCGGTAGCGCCGTCGGCCTAACGACCTGCGCATCAGCTGCAGGCTATCATGCCGGCGCCCGCACAACCTACGCTTCCTCAGCGGCACCATCGGAGGGTACCGCTCGCCTGGGGCTCGGCGCCCGCGGGGCCGGTCGGCTGCATGCGCGGGTTAGGCAGCTTGCCCGCGCTTGCTAGCGCGACGCGCCAATTCCTCTTCCCGCCAATGGACTAGAAGCCCGGCCCGGGCGCACA
>DASYVW010000144.1:0-3719 GCA_035936675.1 Gemmatimonadales bacterium | reverse complement strand
CACGCGCTGGGCCACCGCGCTGCGCAGGCGCACCGCAGAGATGTTGGCCACTGCGCGGTACTCGCCCGCGTCGGCCCAACGGGCCAACGGCGGCTCGGCCGCAGGAGCGTCCGGCGCAGGAGCCGGGGCGGGCTTCCCCCTGCGCCACCACCAGAGGTGCAGCGGAAGCAGCAGCGCCAGCGACATGGCCCAGAGAATCAGCAGAGGCGCCAGGCTCGCGGCTCTGATGGCCACGATCGCCGCACGCGGCTGCGGAGAGAGTGCGGAGACGGGCGTGGTGGGGGGCAGCACGCTTCTGACTTCCAGCTTCACCTGCTGACCCCTCAGGGAGTCGACCGTTCCGCCGGGTCCGAGAAGCAATGGCCCCGGCAGCTCAATCAGCTGCGCCCCAGGCTGCCACACCACCACCAGGTAGGTGATCTGGGCCGAGTCGCCGGCGACCACAACCCGGGGCCGGCCAAGCAGCTCGATCGGATCGACGGGATCCCAGTCGGCAGCTCGGACCACGTAGCCCGGCGGGACCGCGATGGTCCGGCTCAGCCACACGGTGTCGCCCACGGTGGGACCGACGCCCTGCACCAGGAGACTCAGGGTCAACCAGCCGGCCAATCCGGTTGTCATCCCCGGTGAATCCGGCGAGCGCGGCGCGCAAACGCGCGCCGTAAGGGGATCGAATACGCGGTGCCGGTTTCCAGCCGCACATGGTCCGCGCCGGCTGCCGCGAGCGCCCGGGCGCGCTCCTCTCGTCGGCGGTCGGCAAGCTGGGCCACTCGAAGACGGACTTCACGGCTTCCGGTGTCCACCAGGACTCTTCGGCCCGACTCGGCGTCGGCCATCTCGATCCACCCGGAGTCCGGCAGGTCATGCTCTCGCGGCTCGTCCACGGTGATGGCGACGACCTCGTGGCGACCGCCGAGCCGCCTCAGGGGCCGCTCCCATCCTTCGGCGATGAAGTCGGAGAGCACCACCACGATGCTGCGGTGACGGAGCAGGCGACTCGCGTACGAAAGGCTCGCGCCCAGGTTGGTCCGGCGGCCGGCGGGCTCGAACGCCACCAGATCGCGAATGACTCGGAGGGCGTGCCGGCGGCCTTTGCGAGGCGGGATCACCCGCTCGACAGCATCGGAGAAGAGGAGGGCGCCCACTCGGTCGTTGTGATACGCGGCCGCCAACGCGAGGACCGCGGCCACCTCGACCGCCAGCCCGGCCTTGGTCAGCGGCTCGCCGAAACGGGTCGAGCCCGACTGATCCACGATCAGCATCAGCGTGAGCTCCCGCTCTTCGGTGAAGGTCTTCACGTAAGGACTTCCGAGACGAGCCGAGACGTTCCAGTCGATCGAGCGGAAGTCATCGCCGTGCTCGTAGGCTCGCACCTCGGCGAACTCCATGCCCTGGCCCCGAAAGACCGAGCGGTACTCTCCGGCAAACAGGGACCCTACGAGTCCCCGGGTACGGAGCTCGATTCCCTTGACCTGTCGGAGGATTTCTGGAGAGATCGCCATGGTTGGGTAACAGCGTGAACGGTGAACGGTGAACGGTAAACGGGAAGAGTCGGCGGCGGGGCCTTTAGGGAACCCTCACCGCGCCAAGAATCCGCGTCACTACATCGTCGGTGGTCACGTCCTCGGCTTCAGCCTCGAAGGTGAGCACGATGCGATGGCGCAGGACGTCGGGCGCGAGGGCCCGGACATCCTCCGGCGTGACGTAGGCACGGTCGCGCAGGAAGGCATGAGCGCGTGACGCCTGGGCGAGGGCGATCGAGGCCCGGGGCGAGCCGCCGAAGGCGATCAGCGGTTTGAGATCGGTGAGCCCCACCAGACCCGGGTCCCTCGTGGCGCGCACCAGGTCCACGATGTAGTCCACCACCTTCTGATCCATGTAGAGGCTGGCGATGGCGCTTCGGGCGGCGAGAATCGTCGCGGGCTCCAGCAGACGCTCGATCGGAATCTCCTGGCCGCCACTCATCCGGAGGAGCACCTCTTTCTCCTCATCGCGGCTCGGGTAACCGACCCGAACCTTAAGCATGAACCGGTCCAGCTGGGCCTCGGGCAACGGATACGTGCCTTCACTCTCGATCGGATTCTGGGTGGCGAGCACCATGAACGGCTCCTCCAACCGGAAGGTGGTGCCACCGATGGTCACCTGATGCTCCTGCATCGCCTCCAGCAACGCGGCCTGGACCTTGGCCGGGGCGCGGTTGATCTCGTCCGCCAGGATGATCTGGGCAAACAGCGGCCCTTTCTTGACGTGAAATTCCTGGCTTTTCTGATTGAACACCATCGTCCCGATGACGTCCGCCGGCAGCAGATCGGGGGTGAACTGGATGCGGGAGAACGAGGCGTGGATGATCTCGGCCAAGGTGCGAACCGCGAGCGTCTTGGCCAGCCCCGGAACGCCTTCGAGCAGGATGTGTCCCCCCGTCAGCAGTCCCACGAGGAGCCGCTCCACCATGGCATCCTGCCCCACGATGCGGCGAGACACTTCCTTCAAAATCCGCGGCACCGGCAGCAGCTCTGCCGGTTTCTTGGTCAACTTCGGGGCGCTCATTCCAGCTGGGCTCCTCGATTCCCCACGCTTCGCAGGGGATTCCTCAGGGTGACGATCTCTGGCGCGGCCGCTTTGGCCTTCCGGACGCCCGCGCCTTGGTATCGGTTTCAGGGTTCTCCGGGTCCAGGTGGATCGCTTGATACAGCGCGCGCTCCTCACGGGGCGTCAGCGGGCGATACCGGCCCGGCTGCAGATCGCCCAGCCGCACCGGGCCGTACGAGAGGCGCGCCAGGCGCTCGACCTTGAGTCCCATCGCCTCGCACCAGCGGCGCACGATCCGGTTGCGGCCCTCCTGGAGCGTGAGGTCTACGATGCTGCGACCCGCCGTCCCCGACCGTACCTTGACCTCGCTCGGCACTACCGGCCGTCCATCGATCTCGATTCGCTCCTGCATCGCCCTCGCAATCTCCGCCGTCGGCCGGCCGTGTACGAGGGCAGTATAGCGGCGGGGCATCTGATAGCGGGGATGCGTCAGCCGGTGGACTGCCTCGCCATCGGTGGTGAGGAGGAGGAGACCAGTGGTCATCACATCGAGCCGCCCGACGTAGGTGAGCGCGGAGGGATCCGGAATGAAGTCGAGGACGGTGCGACGGCCCTCCTCGTCCTTGGCCGTGGTGACCACGCCCAGCGGCTTGTGGAAGGCGAGCCAGCGGCGCTCCTTGAGTTTCACCGGCCGGTTCCCGACGGTGATCCGCTGGCGCTCGGGATCGACCTTCATGCCGAGCGTTGCCGGCTTCCCGTCCACCCGGATCCGCCCTTCCTCGATCAGCTTCTCCGCGGCCCGGCGCGACGCGACTCCAGCCCGGGCCAGCGCCCGCTGGAGCCGCATTTCGGTCACGATTCCGCCTCGACGTACGCCGCGGCGTCGTCCATGCCTTCGGCGACAGCACGATGCGGTCTGAGCGCGATCGTGAGCTCCTCGGCTTTCGGGAGGTCGGCGAGATCGCGCAGGCCGAGCAGCTCGAGGAAGAGCGGCGTCGTCCCATAGAGGAGAGGGCGACCCAGGGCCTCGCTCCGACCCACTACCTCGATCAACCCGCGTTCCTGCAGCGAGCGTAACACCCCGCCGGCCGAAACGCCCCGGATCTCCTCGATCTCGATTCGACCCACCGGCTGGCGGTAGGCAATCACCGCGAGTGTCTCCAGCGTTGCTGCAGTGAGCTTCGGAGTTC
>DASYVW010000143.1:0-8621 GCA_035936675.1 Gemmatimonadales bacterium | reverse complement strand
CGCACTCCGGATGGGCGTGAATCTCTTTGCCTATGCCGTCGGATACGGGGGATGACCGCACCCGCAACCCACGGGGCGCTTCAACGGCTGGCTCGTCCTCTCCAGAGCCGGAATTGGGCCGGGTGGGCAGCGCTTGGAGTGGGCTCGGTCGCTCTCCTCCTTGGTGCTGCCGCCTGGAGCGTCCGGCTCGGCTGGTTCAGCGCGCCGTACTGGGTGCTCGTCGCCTGGGCATTGGCGCTGGCAGCGCTCTCCGCGGTCATCTATGTCGGGTGGGGAAGCCAGGCGGGTCTCTCCGTCAAGCGTTTGGCAGGGCGGCTGGAGGACCTGGGCGCGTGGCGCCGGGGGACGCTCACTGCTCTCCTCGACGGAGCCGCGTCGGGCACCAGCGTCGCGCTGCTCGACCTCGCCGATCGCGCCCATGCCGATGACATCACCCGGCGGGGTGCTGCGGCGGTGGAGCCGCTCGCGCGTCCGGTTCGGCTGATTCTCCTTGCCGGGGCGATCTCTCTCCTCATCGGCGCCCTCGCGTTCACCTCGGCGGGGCCACTACGCGGATCGGCGGCGGCCCTCTGGCATCCACGACGTGCATGGGAGGCAACCGTGGCGCCCGTGCACTTGCGGGCATCCGCCGGGTTGGTGGACCGCGGGCAGCCGGCCGAGTTTCATCTGGAAGCGCTGGGGCGAAAACTCGCGACGCTCTGGCTTCGGTTGCCCGGCGAATCGTGGAAGGCACGCGGTGTGCGACTCGACTCGTTGGGTCGCGCGGTGGTGTCCACCGGTCCTCTCGAGAGCGACCTCTTTGCCCGTCTCACCAGCGGAAGCCGATCGTCCGACACCGTCACCGTGCGAGTGCGGCTGCCGGTGTTCCTCGGTTCGCTCAGCGTCACCGCCCACTACCCTTCGTATCTCGGACTGGAGAATGAGCCACTTCCCACCGGTGGGGATACGCTCATTCTGCCCGCCGGTACCCGGCTCGATACCAGAGGCGAAGCGACTGCCCCGCTAGCCCAGGCGGCATGGGGGGTCGGGGAGCAGGTCGAATCGCTCCGGGTGACCGCTACCCGCTTCGAGGGCAGCTTTGCTCCGTCCCGATCGGGCGAGTATCGGCTGGCCTTGGTCACTGCAAGCGGTGCCGCCTTGGCCGGCGACTCGGTGCGTTTGCCGATTCGCCTCATACCCGACAGCGCTCCCTCGGTGGAAATCCCGGTACCCGGAGCTGATACCCTGGCACCGCTCAGCCTTAAGGTGCCGCTGATCATCGATGTGCGGGACGACCATGGAGTGGCTAGGGTCGCGCTGGAGAGCCGGCGGATCAGTCGGTTCGGGCTGGTGGACTCGGCCCGCCGGGAGAGTGTTCCGCTGCCTCCGGAGCGGCCCGACCGCGCCATCCTGAGCTTCACCCTCGACCTGAACCGGCGCGGCCTCCTGCCGGGCGATACCGTCCGCTACTTCGCAACAGCGATCGATAACGCACCTCGCGGGCATACCGGCCGCTCTCGCGAGTTCCTGCTCCGTCTCCCGACCATGAGTGAAGTACGTGCTGCCCAGCGGCAGGCGACCGCGGCGCTGGCGGGGCAGCTCGACTCGATCACCGACGAGAGCAAGCGGGTCGAGCGCCAGACCGACGATCTGGCACAGGAGCGCCCCCGCTCGGGGCAGAGCGGCGAGAAGAACAGCGAGTCCCTGCCATTCCAGGAAGCGCAGCGGGCGCAAGCAGTGGCGAAGTCGCAGGAGGAGTTGGTCCGGCAGGCCGAGGAGTTGTCGCAATCGCTGGAGGCGCTCCGGCGAAGCGCCGAGGCTGCCGGGATCCAGGATTCGGCGTGGCAACGCCAGCTGACCGAGATTCGCGACCAGCTCGAGCGCGCGCTCTCCCCCGAGCTCCGGGAGAAGCTCGCCGCACTCCAAGAGGCGTTGAAGAACCTCGACGCCGACCAGACCAAGGACGCCCTGGCGCAACTCGCCGAGGCCCAGAAGCAGCTCCGGGAGGCCCTCGAACGCAGTCGCGATCTCTTCCGGCGAGCGGCTCTGGAGGGAGACCTGGCCAATCTGGCTCAGGAGTCCAGAGAACTCGCTCGAGAGCAGCGGCAGTGGAACGAGCAGGTGCCCTCCGCCGATAGCAATCGATCCACCCTAACGGAGCAGCAGCTTGCCGCCAGGACCGATTCGCTGTCAGCCGCACTCGACCGGCTCGCCAAGGATGCGGCGCCCCAGGACAGCCAGCCCGGATTGGGGTCCCCGGCTCGGCAAGCCGGAATGGCCGCCGACGAAATGCAGGAGGCAGCCAAGTCGGCGCGAAAGGGGCAGCGGCGCCAGGCCCGTGAGAGTGGCGAAGCAGCATCGCGGTCACTCGAGCCGCTGGGTGACGAGCTCCAGCGTCGGCGGCAGGAGATGCAGCGCGAGTGGCGGAGACAGGTGGTCGAGGCCATGGATGAGGCACTGTCAGAGACCAGCCGGCTGGCCGAGCGCCAGCTCAGCATACAGGAAGAGTTGCGCGACGGAGGACAGCCGAGCGCAGCCACTCGATCGGCACAGGCGGCGATCGAGGAAGGAGTGCAAAAGCTACTGGACCAGATGAAGCAGGTGGGCGGCAGGAACGCCCTCGTCTCTCCCCAGATCGCCGCAGCGCTCGGCGCCGCTCAGCTGCAGATGCAGCAGGCACGTGAAGCAATCTCGTCCGCCGCGCCGAACAGCCGTGAGGCAGCCGAGCAGGCCGGCGGCGCGGTAGACGAGCTCAACACCGCAGCGCATCAACTCCTGCGAGCCCGTGGGGACGTCTCCGGCTCACAATCCGGCTCGGGGCTTGAGGAGGCGCTGGAGCGGATGGCGCAGCTCGCGCAGCAGCAGGGGGGCCTGGGGCGACAGGGAGCGGGGCTCCTGCCGATGGCGGGCAGCAGCGCAGTGCGGGCACAACTGCAACGCATGGCCGCGCGGCAGCGGGCGTTGGCGCAGGAGCTCGAGCGGTTGCGGGGGCAAGGCGATATGGCCGGTGCCGGCCAGATGGCTGAGGAGGCAAAGGAGCTCGCGCGGCGGCTCGAAGCCGGCCGCCTGGACCGCTCGGTGGTCGAGCGGCAGGAACGGCTCTTCCGCAGGATGCTCGATGCCGGCCGAACCCTGCAGGGGCGAGAAGAAGACCAGAAGAAAGAGCGCCAGAGCATGACCGCGACCGACGACAGTGTTCACCTTCCGCCGGCCTTGCGCGCCAGGCTTCAAGGCGACGATGAGCGCCTGCGGGTACCGACCTGGGACGAGCTGCAACAGCTCTCTCCGGAGGAGCGCCGTCTGGTGGTAGATTATTTCCGTCGGCTGTCCGATTCATCTACCAGGTAACCTGATGCCCTCGTTGTCGCTCTCACCCCTTCTCATGGTCGGCCTGTTGCTGCCGGCGTCGCTCTGGTCGCAGCAGCCGGGGCTTACCCGCGCGCTCGATCTCGAACGGCGGGGCGACTATACCGCGGCCGCGCAAGCGTACCGCGCCGTACTGGCGACAAGACCTGCCGACGTGTCCGCGCTGCTCGGGCTGGAGCGCTCGCTGCTCCCACTGAGCCGCAGCGCGGAGATGCTCCCCGCGGTCGGGGCCGCCATCAAGGCCGCACCTGCGAGCTCCACGCTGTATGGCATCGCGTTGCGAGCGTGGGCCACCGCCGACCAGCCGGACAGCGTTCGAAGCCTCGCCGAGCGGTGGGCCCGGATGGCCCCCACGGAAGAGACCCCATACCGTGAATGGGGTGCCGCTGAGCTCGGCCGGCAGAACCGGGATGGGGCACGCGCCGCGTATCTGAGGGGGCGCGCACAGTTGGGTCGTCCCGACGCAATGGCCGCCGAGCTCGCGCAACTGGCGCTGGCCGAGGGCGACTACCCGGCGGCGTTGCACGAGTGGCTCCTCGCCGTGCGACGGCTGCCTGGGTACCGCGGAACCGCCGTGTCCGCGCTGAGCCAGGCACCCGATCGGGTTCGGCCCGAGCTGCTCCGGCTCATCGCCGTCGATTCCGACCTGGCATCGCGGCGACTCGAGGCCGAGCTTCGGGCGGTCTGGGGCGATCCCATGGGGGGTTATCGGGCGCTGGCAACAGTCCTCCCTGATGACCGGGTTCAGGCCGTCGCAGCACTCCGGAGTTTGCTGGAGCAGGTCCGCACGCTGCGTACCTCGGAAGGCAAGCAGGCCCAGGGTCAGATCCTCGAGGCGCTCGCGAGCCGCTCTCCCGACGCGCAGTCGCCGCGGCTCCGGCTGGAGGCAGCTCAGGCGTATTCGGCCGCGGGTGACCGTGCCGCTGCGCGGCGGATGCTGACTGGATTGGCCGACGACCGGCTGGCACCGACGTCGGTCTCCTCCGACGCAGGGACCACATTGGTCGGCGTGCTCATCGGGGAGGGCAAGCCTGACGAGGCGCAGAAACGGCTGGTGGAGCTCCGTCCTACGTTGCCCGCCGACGAGTATGATGCGCTCCGCCGCGGCGTCGCCCTGGCATGGGTGCGGTCAGGCAATCTCCCGCGTGCCGATTCCATCATGGCGGCCGACACCAGCGTGGATGGCCTCGCACTGAGCGGGCGGATCCGGCTGTATCGCGGCGACATCGCCGGTGCACTGGAGCGGTTCAAGGCGGCGGGGCCGTATGCCGGCGACCGGGCAGATGCCACGCGGCGCACCGCATTCCTGGCCCTGCTCCAGCCGATCCAGGCGGACACTCTCCCCGGGCTGGGACAGGCAATGCTTCGACTGGAGCAGGGCGATACGGCGGAGGCGAGTGCCGGACTGGAGCGCGTCGCGGCAGAGCTGGCGCCGCAGCACGGAGGTGCGGAGCTGAACCTGTTGGCCGGACGGTTGCTTGCCGCCACCGGGAGAACGGCCGAGGCCGAGCGCCTCCTGCGGGCGGCCACGACCAGGGAAGCACCCGGCACCGCTCCCGCAGCGGAGCTGGCGCTGGCGGACCTGCTGCTCTCCTCGAAGCGGCCCGGCGAGGCGGTGGAGCTGCTCGAGCACTTGATTCTCACGTACCCGCAGAGCGCACTGGTCCCCCAGGCGCGCCGTAAGCTGGATCAGGCGCGCGGAGCGGTGCCCAAGACATGAAACGCCGGGAATTTGTCTCCCGCGCAGGTGCGGGGGTGGTGGCGCTTTCTCCGGCTCTGTCCTGGACCAGACGCTATGGCGCTGCTCCCTGGCTGCTCGTTCCCATGGACGACGCCCAGAGCGATCACCTGAAGGCCTATGGACTCGCCTATCGCGCCCTCAAGCGCGGCGCCAAGGCGGAGTGGTTCCTGAACTATCGAAGCGGCGCCTTTCTCCTGCCAGGCGATGCCACAACCTCGAGGGACGCCGCGATCGCTGGTGTCACCGTCGAGCCGGTCGAAGACATGGCACTGGCTCAGATCCGGGGCGAATTGCAGGGGGGCAACATGGATGCCGTCCCCCTCGAGAAGCCACCGAAAGTCGCAGTCTACGCCCCGCCGAACGCACCGCCCTGGGACGATGCCGTCACCATGGCTCTCAACTATGCCGGGATCGAGTTCGAGAAAGTGTGGGACTCGGAAGTGCTGGGTCAGAAGCTCAAAGCCTACGACTGGCTGCATCTGCACCATGAGGACTTCACCGGCCAGTACTCCAAATTCTTTCTCAGCTACGCCGGCTCTCCCTGGCTGGTGGAAATGGTTGAGCGGAACCGTGCCATGGCGCGATCGCTGGGGTTTGCCTCGGTGCCGGCCGAGAAGCAGGCGGTGGCCGTGGCCATCGCGGGGTTCGTCGAGCGCGGGGGGTTTCTGTTCGCCATGTGCACTGCCACCGAGACGCTGGATCTGGCGCTGGCCGCAGACGGTGTGGATATCGCGGCGACGTACGCCGATGGCACGCCGATGGATCCGAAGGCCAGCGCGCGCATGAAGTGGAGCCGCGCCCTCGCCTTTCAGAATGCGCAGCTGGAGCTGAGCCCAACGATGCCGGTGTACTCCGACATCGATGGACATCAGGTCAATTCGCCGGACCGCCGGCAGCCGCTGGGCTCGTTTTCGCTATTCAACTTCAGCGCCAAGATCGATCCGGTCGCGACGATGCTGGTGCAGAACCACCGCCAGGTCATTCCGGATTTTTATGGACTCACGACGTCCTTCACCCGCAAGACTCTCAAGCCCAGCGTGACCATTCTGGCCGACGAGCCGGGCGCGCCATGGGTGAAGTACATCCATGGCGAGCATGGGCAGGGCACCTGGACTTTCTTTGGGGGGCACGATCCGGAAGACCCGCAACACCAGATCGGCGACGCTCCAACCGATTTGTCCCTCCACCCCCACTCGCCAGGCTACCGCCTGATCCTCAATAACGTGCTGTTCCCGGCAGCGAAGAAGAAAGAACTGAAGACTTGAGCGAGCGCATCGCCCCGGGTGTCCGGGCCTACCTCGCCGGCGAGATTTCCGCGGCGGGAGGCCGGGAGGTCTCCTTCGTCGCCACCATCGATCGTGACGGGGTGATCACCGGGGCCCGGGTGGCCGCACGGGGCACCGTAGACCAGGTCCTGGCCCTGCCGGCCGGCATCGACCGCGGTCAGATGCTGCTGCATAACCATCCCAGCGGGGTGCTCGACCCTTCGGTTGCCGATCTCAATGTGGCCGCTCGCCTCCACGATGCCGGGGTGGGTTTCGGGATCCTGAACAACGCCGCGAACGATCTCTACGTCGTGGTGGAGGTGCCGCGCGACCGTCCGGTCGTCCGGATCGACCCCTTCGATGTGATCGATACCCTGGGAGAAGGGGGACCGATTGCGGCTCAGCTCCGGCGCTACGAGGACCGCCGCTGCCAGCGAGACATGGCGGCGTACATCGCGGATGGTTACAACGATGGCGGGGTGCAGCTGCTCGAGGCGGGAACCGGGGTAGGGAAGTCGTTCGCGTACCTTGTCCCGGCGTTGGCCTGGGCCCGGGCAAACGGCGAGCGGACCGTGGTGAGCACGAACACGATCAATCTGCAGGAGCAGCTGGTGGGCAAGGACCTGCCGCTGCTCCGCAAGGCGTTGGCCTGCGACGGCTACTCCCCCACGTTCGCGCTGCTCAAGGGTTGGCGGAACTATCTGTGCCTCGCCCGCATGCACCAGGCTGTCTCGGCCCAGCGCACGCTGCTCGACCAGGATAAGCTGGACGAGCTGCTTGGCATTGCGGAATGGGCGGGCCATACCGCCGATGGTACCCTGAGCGATCTGCCGGTCACGCCCAGCTCCGAGGTATGGGACGAGGTGAGTGCCGAGCCTGATCTCTGTACCCGTCTCAAGTGTCCCCACTTCGACCGCTGTTTTCTTTTCCGGGCCCGTCGCAAGGCGGCGGAGGCGGACGTGGTGGTGGTCAATCATCACCTCCTCGCAGCCGATCTCTCGGTGCGCCAAGCGCAGGACAACTGGCTGGAGGCCGCGGTCTTGCCGCCGTACCGCCGGCTGATCCTGGACGAGGCCCATCATCTCGAGGACGTGGCGGCCCACCATCTGGGGTCGCAGGTCACCAGCCGGGCCGTGCGTCGCCTGCTCGCTCGATTCGAGCGGAACGGACGCGGCCTGGCGCCGACCCTATCCCATGAGCTGCAGAGTCACAGCGACCTGTTGAGCCGGGCCAGCCTGGACCTGCTGCAACAGCGACTGCTGCCCGCTATCGGGGATGCGCGCCGGGCGAGCGACACGCTGTTCCTCCGTCTCTACCAGCGGCTGGAGGATGTGCCTGGAGGACAGCTCCGGCTGGACGACAACTTTGCCACCGACCCGATCTGGGACGAGGGGCTCGCCTTCGATCTCGATACCACGCTCGGTGCGTTTCGCGCACTCAAAGAGACGGTGGAGACCATCGCGGACCGGCTCTCCCAGGCGGAAGAGACGGAGCGCCGGGAACAACTGCTCCAGGAGCTGCGCGGGGTCATGCGCCGGCTGGATGCCGTGTCCGATGGCCTCAACCGATCGCTCAGGCCCGCGGGTGGTGGGCCACCCACGGTGCGATGGATGGAACGGAATCCCCGAGGTCAGAGCGTGGCGCTCTCGGCGGTTCCCCTCGATCTCGCTCCGATTCTGCGGGATCTGCTATTCGATCGGCTCGAGACTGTGGTGCTCACCAGCGCTACGCTGGCCGCAGCCGGAGAGTTCGACTTTCTCCAGTCGCGCCTCGGCCTGAGTGGGGAAACATCGCCGGTGACCGTGCGGGAAATATTCCCATCGCCATTCGATTACCCCTCGCAGTGCATCTTCGGCGTGCCCAATGATCTTCCGGAGCCCCGCGAGGACGAGCCGGCTCACGGGGCCGCGGTGATTCAGATTGTGCGTGATCTGGCCTACGCCTCGGACGGTGGCATGTTCGTCCTCTTCACCAGCCATGCGGCGCTTCGCCGCGCCGCCCAGGAGCTCCGGATCGGGCTCTGCGACCGGTGGCCCCTGCTGGTGCAGGGCGAGTCGCCTCGGGACGTACTGCTCCGCCGTTTTCGCGAGGCCGAGAACGCCATCCTCCTCGGCACCGATTCGTTCTGGGAAGGTGTCGATGTGCCGGGCCGCGCGCTCCGTACGCTGGTGCTGAACAAACTACCTTTCAAGGTTCCGTCGGAGCCGATCACCGCTGCGCGGCTCGAGCGGCTGGCTGAGGAGGGGCTGGACGGTTTCATGAACTACCTG
>DASYVW010000142.1:0-5518 GCA_035936675.1 Gemmatimonadales bacterium | reverse complement strand
GATGCGTCTCTGGTGGCTGTTGCGCCGTTCGATGTGCTGGACCCCAAGCTCCAGCTCTGGCGGGAAGGGCTGGTGGATGTCCTCTCCCGCAACCTCGACGGCGCTGGCCCGCTGCGCACAGTATCGCCTACCGTCGTGGTCCGCCGCTGGAGTGGCCGCGCAGACCCGGAGTCAGCGGGAGAGCTGGGGCGACGCACTGGCGCGGGACTCGCGCTTTACGGATCTCTCTTGAGCTCCGGCCGGGACTCAGTCCGGATCCGGGTCACCCTGCTCGACGTGGCGCATCGGAATACGATGGAAGAGTGGGAGCTGCGAGACGCTGCCGATCGGGTAGACCGGCTCACCGACTCCCTCACCATGCGGGTCCTGCAGGGGCTGGGGCGTACCCGACCGATCGGGAGCGTGCGCCTGGCCAGCTTCGGCTCGACCAGCCTTCCAGCCGTTAAGGCCTTCCTCCAGGGCGAGCAGCACCTGCGCCGCTCGGAGTGGGACTCGGCGCTGGCCTACTACGAGCGCGCCATCCGGCTCGACAGCACGTTTCCGCTCGCGCTCCGGCGGGCCAGTACCGCACTCGGCTGGCTCCGCACCGGGTACGACTCGCTCTCCAACGCCTACGCGCTCCGGGCCGGCGCGTTCAACCACGGCCTCCCGCCGCGCGACAGTCTCCTAGTGCTGTCCGATTCCCTCTTCGCCTCGATGTTCGCCGGCGGTCCCCTGGGCCTACACGCGGACAGCAGCTGGGGAGCTCGGCTGCAGCGATTCTTCGCCACAGTAGAAGACGCCACCACGCGGTATCCGGAGGACCCGGAAGCCTGGAACAACTTGGGCGAGGCTCACAATCACTTTGGCGCATTCGTGGGACGATCGTACCAGCAGCAGCTCGATGCATTCGACCGTGCCATCGAGCTCGACTCCGCCTATGCACCCGCCTACCTGCACCCGATCGACGTCTCGGCCATGGACGGCCCCGATGCCGCGCGCAGGTATTTGAGACCGTACCTAGCGCTTGGGCCGCACGACGTGAATACCGATGGGTATCGTCTGGTCGCGCGACTTCTGGACGCACCCTCGGACGTGGCCACGCTGCTCGCGACCGCCAGCGGGCTTTCCAGCGGCGCTCTGTTCAATGCCTACAACGCCTTCGATCTATCTCCGGACAGCGCGGAGACTGCCGTCGAGATCGCGAGGATCCTGGCATCCCGAAGCTGGTCCGGACTGCCATTCAGCCGGCCAGGGTGGACACAGCGGTTACTCGCGTTGGCCCTGCTTGCCAGGGGTCATCTCCGAGCGGGGTACAAGGCGATGCCGGCTAACACGTATAACGCGCCGCTGCCCATCTTCGCAGAAGCTGCACTCCTGGGTGCAATCCCGCCCGAGCAAGCTGCGGCCACATTCAAGAAGGCCCTCTCGGATACAGCGGCTCCCCCTGCGTCTGCCTACCCGTGGTGGGCCAGCCGGCGAGACACGGCATCGCTACGGCTCTCCGTGTCCCGCGCGGAAGCCCTCGGCCGTTCCCAGCCAGCGAGGCGTCCGCGCGCGGTATACCTCGCCGCGTCCGCCAAAGCCTATTTGGCTCTCACCAGGGGAGACACCGCTGGTGCTATCCAGCAGTTCCTTGCCTTGCCCCAGGGCGCCTGTCCGTCCTGCTACCTCGATCAGGTGACCCTCGCGAGGTTGCTGGTGGACCGGCGAATGGACCGAGAGGCGTGGCCGATCCTGAGGGGAGAACACGTCTCGTCCACCCTGGCACTTTTCCCGACCGCGGTCCTCTGGTCCCTCCTCCGGGCAAGAGTTGCGGAGCGGACTGGTGAGCGCGAGCTGGCGATCCGCTCGTACTCGTGGGTCACAGGAATGTGGCGCAACGCCGACCCCGAGCTTCAACCCTACGTGACCGAGGCCCGTGAGGGGCTCGCCCGGCTGACGGCCGAGCGAAAGTGATATGGCCGTCTTCGAGCTGATCATCACGCTGCTCTTTGTCGGCGCCATGCTTGCGGCGTTGGCCCGCAGAATAAACGCTCCATACCCCGCCCTCCTCGCACTGGCGGGCGCGGGCGTGGCGCTCCTTCCCGGCGCGCCGAGCGTGACGCTCGATCCCCAGCTCGCCCTCACCCTCTTCGTCGCGCCGGTTCTGCTCGATGCCGCCTTCGATGCTTCGCCCAGAGACCTGAAGCAATACTGGCGACCCGTCGCGAGCCTGGCATTGGTCACCGTGGGAGTCACGGTAATTGCCGTGGCCATCGTGGCGCGATGGGTCGTGCCGGAGCTCCCCTGGCCGGCGGCGATTGCGCTCGGAGCGATCGTGGCACCGCCCGACGCGGCGGCGGCAACCGCGGTGCTCAAGCAACTGCATCCACCACATCGAGTCCTGGTCATTCTGCAAGGCGAGAGTCTCTTCAACGACGCGACCGCGCTTCTGATCTACCGGCTGGCCGTAGCGGCGGCGGTGACCGGGACCATCTCCGGATGGAGCGCAGTACCGATGCTCGCCGCGGTGGCGGTCGGCAGCGTAGTGCTCGGCGCCATACTCTCGCGGATCGTGCCGAGGGTCTTGGCCGGGATTCAGGACATCGCCACGGCCGTCATCGTGCAGTTCCTGTCGACGTTTGCCGTGTGGATCATTGCCGAGCGCCTGGGTCTCTCGGGAATCCTCACCGTGGTCGTCTTCGCGATCCTGATCGCCCGCACGGCACCGGACCTGATACCAGCCCGGATCCGGATTCCGTCCTATGCGGTCTGGGAAGTCGTGGTATTCGTGTTGAACGTTCTCGCCTTTATTCTGGTTGGCCTCCAGCTCAAGCCCATCCTGCAGCGACTCCATGGCACGGAGCTTATCACCTACACGGTGGTTGCGGCGGCGGTCTGCGCAACCGTGATCCTGGTCCGAATCGTATGGGTGATGGGGTACGTGGCGGTTGCGAGGTGGGGCACCAGGGAATCCGCGTCGCCAAATCCTCTCAGGCCGTCCTTCCGGATAGGCGCCGTGATCGCCTGGTGCGGGATGCGCGGAATAGTGACGCTTGCAGCTGCCCTCGCTTTGCCGGACGGAGGACCGGGCCGGTTCCCCTATCGCGACCTCATTCTATTCACCGCGTTCTGCGTCGTACTCGTCACCCTGGTCGTACAGGGCATGACGGTGAGCCCGATGATGCGCGTGCTCAAGATTCATGACGACGGCTCGGTGGAACGCGAGGTTCGCCTTGCGAGAGCAGAGACAGCGCGGGCGGCGCTCGCTGCGGTCCAGGATACGGAGAACAAAGCCGAGTTGGTCCCGCTGCTTCGGCGCAAGTATGAAACCCGACTTCAACGCGCCGAGACCGGGACCCCTGAGGATTACACCGCCCTTCACCGCAAGGCCCAGGCAGCGGAGCGTCGAACCCTCTCCGACCTCCGCACCGATGGCGTGATCGGCGACGACGCGTTTCATCGGGTGGAGGAGGAGCTGGACTGGGCCGAGTTGAACACCGAAGGAATGGCGCGGGAAAATTGAAGCTCGCACATCTGGTGGAGACTTCTCGCCGGGTCACCGAAGCGAGTGGGCGGCTGGAGAAGATCGGCCTGATCGCGTCGCTGCTCGCGAGCGTCCCTCCGGCCGAGATCGAGATCGCGGTGGCGTTCCTCTCTGGCTCGGTCCGCCAGTCCAAGCTCGGCATTGGCTATGCCGCACTTCAGGCGGCGACGCCGGAGGAACCGGCGGAGTCGCCATCGCTCGAGCTCGCCCAGGTGGATGCGACCTTCGAGCAGATCTCCCGGGTGGCGGCCGGCAAGGGTTCCACCGGCGAGCGGCAGCGGCTGCTCCGCGAGTTGCTCGCCCGCGCCACTCATGACGAGCAGAGCTTTCTCTTCCGGCTGGTTGCCGGCGAGCTGCGCCAGGGTGCGGTCGAAGGGCTGATGCTCGAGGCGGTCGCCCGGGCGGCGAAGGTGCCGGCCGAGCAGGTGCGGCGGGCCCGGATGATGGCGGGAGACCTGCCGAAGGTTGCGAAGGCAGCTATCACCGGCGATGCGGCTGAGCTTGCCGGGTTTGCCACCCAGCTCTTCCGCCCGGTGCACCCCATGCTGGCCGGGTCGGCCGACGACGAGAGCGCAGCCATCGAGGAGCTGGGCGAGGCTGCGCTGGAGTACAAGCTGGACGGCGCCCGGATCCAGGTCCACAAGAGCGGCGACCAGGTGGCGATTTACTCCCGGCGCCTCAATGACGTCACTGCGGCGGTGCCCGAGCTGGTCGAAGTTGTTCGCGGGCTCCCCGCTCGCGAGCTCATCCTGGATGGCGAGGTCATCGCGCTCCGCCCCGACGGCACGCCCCATCCCTTTCAGATCACCATGAGTCGGTTCGGCCGCAGACTCGATATTGACCGCAATCGCCAGGAGTTTCCCCTCACGCCCTTTTTCTTTGACCTGCTGTACCTGGACGGTGGTGCCCTCGTCGATGAGCCCGCGCACCGTCGCCTGAGCGCGCTTGTTGAAACGGTTCCAGATCGCATGCTCGTCCCCAGGACACTGACCTCTTCACCGATCGACGCCCAGGCGTTTCTCCAACGCTCGCTGGACGCCGGACACGAGGGCATCATGGCCAAGGCACTGGACGCGCCGTACCAGGCCGGTCATCGCGGCCGCCGCTGGCTCAAGGTCAAGCCGGCAAACACGCTCGACCTCGTCGTACTGGCTGCTGAGTGGGGTCACGGACGCCGGCACGGCTGGCTCAGCAACCTGCACCTCGGCGCCCGGGGTCCGGTTGCCGGCGGATTCGTGATGCTGGGCAAGACGTTCAAGGGGATGACCGACGCGATGCTCGAGTGGCAGACGAAGAAGCTGCTGGAGCTCGAGGTCGCTCGGGACGGAATCACCGTGTACGTTCGGCCTGAGCTGGTGGTGGAGGTCGCGTTCAACGAGGTGCAGGCGAGCACCCAGTATCCCGGCGGAGTGGCGCTACGGTTCGCCCGGATCAAGCGGTACCGGACCGACAAGAACGCAAGCGAGGCGGATACGATAGCAGCGGTTCGGGATATTTACCGCAGGATCACCGGCGTGGGGGTGAGGGCGTAGCGTGCTCGATCTTCGGAGCCACCTCTCGCGCGCATTGGAGGGTCGCTACCTCATCGAGCACGAGCTCGGTCGCGGTGGCATGGCCACCGTCTACCTGGCTCGTGATCTGAAGCACGACCGGCCGGTGGCCCTCAAGGTTCTCCACTCTCAGTTGGCCCAGGTGCTGGGCCCCGAACGCTTCCTCCGCGAGATCCGGCTCTGCGCCCGCCTGCAACACCCGAACATTCTGGCGGTGCACGACTCCGGCGACGCCGACGGGCAGCTCTGGTTCACCATGCCGTACGTGGAGGGCGAGACGCTGCGAAGCCGGCTCGTCCGGGAGAAGCAGCTCCCGATCGACGAGGCCCTGCGCATTACGTGTGAGGTTGCCGACGCTCTCCACTACGCTCACCAGCACGGCGTGATCCACCGCGACATCAAGCCGGAAAACATCCTGCTTACCGGGTCTCCGGCCCACGGCGCGGCCGGTGCCTACCAC
>DASYVW010000141.1:0-6777 GCA_035936675.1 Gemmatimonadales bacterium | reverse complement strand
CACCCGCAGGGCGCCCAGGTTCTGTATGGTGTGGAGCCCGACCTCACCTGCCTTGGCAAGGTGATCGGTGGTGGATTGCCCGCGGCCGCCTATGGTGGGACCCGCGAGCTGATGGAGCTCATCGCTCCTGCCGGCCCCGTCTACCAGGCGGGCACGCTTTCCGGCAACCCGATCGCCATGGCCGCAGGCCTCGCTACCCTGGACGTACTCTCTCGTCCGGGGGTCTGGCAGCGAGCTGCCGACTGGGCCCAGCGAGCCGCAACGGCACTGACCGCCGCGGCCGAGCACGCAAGTGTGCCGCTGACGGTGCAGCGGGTCGGCACCATGTTCACCCCGTTCTTTACCGAGCGGCCCATACGAACCTTTGCCGAAGCCAAGCGCACCGACGCCAAGGCGTACGCCGCATTCTTTCACGCCTTGCTCGAAAGCGGGGTGTATCTGCCCCCCTCGGCTTATGAGGCTGCGTTCGCATCCACGGTGCATGGTACGGCGGAGCTCGACGCGCTCGAGTCCGCCCTCAGGACCGCATGGCCTCGATAGCGATCGTGGGGGCCGGCATCACCGGGCTCACCGCCGCGTACCGTCTGAAGCAGCGGGGCAGCAGAGTCGTGGTGTATGAGGCGAGCGATCGAATCGGCGGCGCCATAAAATCGGAACGCCGCAACGGATATCTCGCCGAGCTGGGTCCCAACTCCCTGGCGACCCCATCGGCGGGAGTGGCGGCGCTTCTGGCCGAGCTGGGACTGGACTCACGCCGGGTTACTGCCGCGGCAGCGGCGGGGACCCGCTACATCGTACGGCGCGGGCGGCTGGTGCGGTTGCCGATGTCTCTCGCCGAGCTACTCACCTCCAGGCTTTTTTCCAATTCCGCCAAGTTGGCCATCTTCGGGGAGCCCCTGTTGGAGGCGAGCGACTCTGCCGTTGACGAAAGCGTGGCGGCATTCGTGCGCCGGCGCTTCAACCAGGAAGTGGTGGATTACCTCGCGAACCCGTTTGTAGCCGGGACCTTTGCCGGTGACCCCGAGCAACTGTCAATTCGTCACGCGTTGCCGCAGCTTCAGGCACTGGAGCGTACCCAGGGCTCGTTGGTGAAGGCCTTCGTGCAGATGATGAAGGGGTCTCGGGCAAACAGTCAGGGGCAAGGTGGTCCGGGGAACGTCATGTCGTTCCGCGAGGGTCTTCAGGAGCTCCCGGACGCGCTGGGACGCGAGCTCTCGTCCGAGGTCAGGCTTCGCTCGCCGGTGACCCAGTTGCGTCAGAGCCCGAGAGGCTGGACCGTTGGAGCCGCGTTGCAGACCCCGGAGCTCTACGACGCGGTTATCTATGCGGCCCCGGCGCACAGCCTGGATGAGATCGACCTCGACCTGCTCGGTGGCGAGCGGCTCGCCACCTTGTCCAGCATCGTTCATCCGCCGGTCGCCGTTCTGGCCCTCGGCTTCCGCCGCGAACAGGTGTCGCACCCGCTCGATGGATTTGGCTTCCTCACTCCCGAAGTGGAACGCCGTCGCGTCCTTGGGGTGGTGTTCTCGTCCACGATCTTCCCCGATCGGGCGCCGGAGGGACACGTGATGTTGAGCGCGTTTGTTGGGGGGACCCGCGACCCCGACTTCGTGCAGGCCGATCCTCAGACACTTACCGCTCGGGTGCTCGACGACTTGCGTGTCCTGCTTGGAGCCCAGGGTGAGCCCACGTTCCGCTCCGTTCAGGTCTGGCCCAAGGCGATTCCCCAGTACGTACTCGGATACGGCCGCTTCAAGGACATCGCCGATGAGGTGGAGCGGCGCAATCCAGGATTGCTGCTGGCGGGGACCTACCGGGACGGCGTGTCTCTCGCCGAGGCAATCGGATCGGGCGAGCGGGCCGCGACCCGTGCGGCCGAGCTCCTCGGCGTCGAACCGGTGATGGCAGGATCCAAGCGCCCAGCCCGTACTGCTTCCCCCGCGGGGCAGGATTGAGCCAACGTCGCTCTGCGCTTCGGATCGGCACCCGGGGAAGCACGCTGGCGGTCTGGCAAACAGAGTGGGTTCGGGCCCGGCTTCGCGAGTCGGGTTACGAATCTGAGCGTATCGAGATCAAGACGACTGGCGACCTTGTAGCGGATGTCCCGCTTGCCAGCATTGGGAGTCGGGCGCTGTTCACCAAGCAGATCGACGATGCGTTGCTCGAGGGCCGTATCGACCTCGCCGTGCACTCCTTCAAAGACCTGCCGACGCAGCTGCCGGACGGAATCAGTGTGGCCGCAGTCGGGCAACGCGAAGATCCGCGTGACGCGCTCGTCGGGCGGGGGCCACTCGAGTGGGGCGATTTGCCCCAGGGTGGCGTAGTCGCGACCAGCAGCCTTCGCCGTCGGGCGCAGTTACTCCACTCGAGACCCGATCTCGCCGTCGTTGACGTTCGCGGCAACGTGGAGACCCGGCTGGCCAAGCTCGACAATCAGCCCGCCTGGAGTGGGATCCTGCTGGCGGCAGCGGGGCTGGTGAGGTTGGGTCTCGAGCGACGCATCGGAGAGCGACTGCCCCCCGCGCTGATGCTTCCGGCGCCGGCGCAGGGCGCCTTGGCAGTCACGGTACGCGCGGGGGACACGACGGCCGGGACCGCGGCTCGCCGGGCCGTGCACCATCCGGAGACCGCGCTCTCGGTGGCAGCCGAGCGGGGGTTTCTCCGCCGCCTCGAGGGGGGATGTCAGGTTCCGGTCGCGGCATACGCCGAGCTGGATCAGCACGGCGCGCGCCCATCGCTCCGGCTGCACGGCCGGGTCGTCTCGCTTCGGGGCGACAGAATGGTGGAAGGGCGGGAGGCAGGCGTTGTGGGCGATGAGAACGAAGCCGGCGCGCTGGGAACTGCCCTGGCCGACCGGCTGCTTGCTCAGGGTGCATCCGAAATCCTGGTCGAGGTGCGGTTGGCGGTGGCACCGGCGGTTACCGAACCCTGATGACCGACGTGGTGGTGGTTACCGCCTCCGCCGGGGCGTTTCCCGGACTGGTCGCGGCGCTCAGCAAAATTCCCGTCGCGGTCGAGGAACGCCCCCTGATAAATTTTGCGCCCCCGGCCGACTGGGCCCCGCTCGATGCCGCGATCGACCGGGTTGCCCAATACGGCGCCCTGGTATTCACCTCTCCCAGGGCTGCGGAGTTCTTCGCTGCACGACTCAAGGAACGCCGCAGAGAGTGGCCGGGCGATCAAAGCACGCCTGCGGTGTGGGCGTCCGGACCCCAGACAGCTGCCCCGCTTCGCGGTGCGCTGGGGCGGGTTCGTCTCCCGCTGGCGCGGGGCCGGGGACCGCTGGGCGCGGCAAAGGCGCTCGCCCGGGCGATGCTCGAGGAGAAGGTCGCCGGGCCGGTGCTCTTTCCCTGCGGGGAGGCGCACCGCGACGAATTGCCGGCAGAGCTTCGGCAGAACGGTATCACCGTGGATGAGATCATGTGCTACCGGTCGGTCCTGGCGGCGGAATCGGAAGCGCGGGTCGCCGCCTCGCGAGGCAGCGTACTCATTGTCGCCAGCCCGCGCGTCGCCGATCTGCTTGCGCGTGCCTGTCCTCGCGGCATTCGGCCGGAGCTCCTCGCCGTCGGGCCGACGACGGCAGCATCGGCCCGCGCCGCCGGCTGGTCGCCTTCCGCGGTAGCTTCGGAGCCCACTGCCCGTGCCCTCGCCACTGCCATCCGTTCGCTGCTGGCAAGTCGCTGACGTGGTGAACGATCTCTTCCTCAGAGCGTGCCGCCGCGAGCCGGTGGAACGGCCTCCGGTCTGGATGATGCGCCAGGCCGGGCGCTATCTGCCGGCGTACCGTGCCGTCCGTGAGCGAGCCGACTTCCTGACGATGGTGGGCACACCCGAGCTGGCCGCCGAGATCACCCTGCAGCCGGTGGATCTACTCGGGGTGGATGCAGCCATCATCTTCAGCGATATCCTGGTTATTCCCGCGGCGATGGGAATGCAGCTGACGGTCGAGGACGGCATCGGCCCCCGCTTCCCGGATCCGCTGCGGTCGCCGGCGGACTTCGGGCGGCTTCGCGACTTCACTCCGGAAGAAGAGTTGGGCCACGTTCTCGAGGCGCTCCGCTTGACCCGGAGAGAGTTGTCTGGGCGAGTTCCGCTGATCGGTTTCGCGGGTGCGCCCTGGACCCTCATGAGTTACATGGTCGAAGGCGGTGCCTCCAAGTCGTTCACCGTGGTCAAGCGGCTGTTGGTGGAGGATCCGGCCCGCGCCCACGCGCTTCTGGGCCGGCTGGCTCAGGCAGTCGGTCGTTTTCTGGTGGCCCAGGTAAAGGCGGGTGCTCAGGCGGTCCAGCTCTTCGATTCCTGGTCCGGCGCGTTGGGACCGGCGGACTTCCGCGCGTTCGCGCTTCCCTATCTGAGCCAGGCTGCCCGGCTGGCCAAGACGGCGGGTGTGCCGGTCATTGCCTTCTGCCCCGGGTCGGGGTGGGCGCTGGAAGAGATCGCGGCTGCGTCGGGTGCCGATGTGATTGGAGTGGACTGGCAGACGGACGCGGCCGAAGCCAGGCGCCGATTGCCGGTCTCGCAGGTGGCCTTGCAAGGGAACCTGGATCCTTGCTGGTTGTACGCCCCACCACCAATGATCCGCGAGCGAACCCACCGGATGCTCGACCAGTTTGGAGGGCAGGGGCACATCGCCAATCTCGGACACGGGATTCTGCCCGACGTGCCGGTCAGCCATGCTCAGGCATTCATCGATGCGGTCAGGGAATGGCGAAAGCGGTGACGGACGCGCTCCGGTTTCGCGAGCGGGTGGCGTCACGGATCGAGCAGCTCCACGACCAGGCCACTGAGCTCTTCACGGCGCTGGATCGCGGCGGGACATTTCGGGAAGACCGGTGGGATCGGCCGGGGGGCGGTGGTGGGGTGAGCCGGATGCTGGCCGATGGCGCCACGTTCGAGAAGGCAGGCGTCAACCGCTCGGCAGTCGAAGGAGTGCTGTCGCCCCCGCTGGCGCAACGGATTGGTGCGCATACCACCGCCGCCGAACCGTCACGGTTCTTCGTCACCGGCATCAGCCTGGTGGCTCACCCCCGAAGTCCCATGGTCCCGACCGTTCATTTGAACGTCCGGTATTTCGAGATCACCGGTCCGCTGGGAGAGCCCATCGACGCCTGGTTCGGCGGGGGAAGCGACCTCACGCCAACCTATCCTTACCCGGATGACGCGTCTCACTTTCACCGAGCTCTCAAGGCAGCATGTGAGCGCCACGATCCTGCCTTTTATGCTCGCTTCAAGACCTGGTGCGATCACTACTTCGTGAACACCCACCGGAATGAGGAGCGACGCGGTGTCGGGGGCATCTTCTTCGACAACCTGCGTGCCGGAGAGAGCGGACTCTCCCTGGAGCGGCTTCTGCAATTCATCGGCGATGTCGGCAGCGTGCTCCCCGACGCCTACGCTCCGATCGTCGAACGGCGCCGGGATGCGCCCTATGGCGAGCGGGAGCGCCGATTCCAGTTGGCGAGGCGGGGACGCTACGTGGAATTCAATTTGGTCCACGACCGGGGGACGCTGTTCGGCCTTTCGACCGGCGCTCGCATCGAGAGTGTGCTGATGAGCTTGCCTCCATTGGCTGCGTGGGACTACGCGCCGGCCTATCCACCGGGATCGTTCGAGGCCGAGCTGCTCGCCATGCTGGAGCCGCGGGACTGGGCGGAGCTGTAACACCCTGAGCGCTCCGCTGACGTAGCCCACCGCGCCCAACTCGCTTGACATCCGCTTGATGAACGGCTCCTAACCTGATTAGGTCTCGGACGCTCACTTGTCCGGAAGCATCTCAACTGCTCCCATGAAGGCCGCTGCGAGTATAGATCGTGCACCCGCTCGCAGTACTCGGTCTAGAGGTCTGCCGTGGCCCGACTCCGCTGTCCCATCCGCTGGTTGTTACCGCTCGCGATCGCAACGGTCATCGCGTGTGGTGGTGATTCACTGATCGCGCCTTCCGTCGGCACCCTTGAAATCACAACCTCGACCAGCGGCACCGAGCTCGACGCCGACGGCTACAGCGTCACGATCGACAGCCAGGGTGAGACAGCCATCGGTGTCAACGCGACTATGCAGCGGGGCGATCTGGAGTCCGGCAACCACACCGTGCACCTCACCGGGATGGCGGCCAACTGCACCCTCGCCGGCGAGAATCCCCGCACGGTCGGCATCGTGACGGGGCAACTCGTGACGGTCGCGTTCTCGGTAACCTGCATCGCGACGACCGGCAGCCTTCAGGTGACCTCCTCTACCAGTGGCCTCTCTCCGGACCCTGACGGCTACATCATCTCACTCGATGGCACCGATCGAGGGACGCTCGGCGCGAGTGGCGGCGCCGCGCTCGGGGGATTCACGCCGGGAGACCACCTGGTGGGGTTGGGCGGGGTAGCGGGCAACTGCCAAGTCCAGGGAGACAACCCCCGCACCGTCACCGTTGCGGCTGGAGCACCGGTGTCCGTTGCCTTCGCCGTCATCTGTGCCGCCCCTCCGGCGAACGCGGGCACTCTCCGCATCACGACCACCACCACAGGGCCCTCGCCGGATGCCGACGGGTACGCCTTTGCGGTGGACGGTAGTACGGGGCAGCCCACCGGGGTTAACGCCATGGTGACCCTGCCAAACGTGGCGGCGGGCGCCCACACGGTGCTGCTCTCCGGCATCGCGGGGAACTGCAGTGTTGGTGGAACCAATCCTCGCTCGGTCAGCGTGTCGGCCGGTGCCATGGCCTCTGTCGCATTCACCGTCAGCTGCTCCTCTGTTGGAGCGACGCACTGGTCTCCCATCCCGCTGCCGGCT